>CAZERK010000754.1:0-1505 GCA_964514515.1 uncultured Planctomycetaceae bacterium | reverse complement strand
TCTAAGCACCCCGCGCGGTTTTAGCGCGCGCCCACGACGCTAGCGAGGGGTCGAGCTCCGGACCGAGCCGAGGCGAAGACCGAGGACTGATCCGTGAGGCTCGTCCCCTCGAAAGCCGCGTTTCGCTCCGCCCGGCTTGCGGGGCGTCAGAAAGTGAGGGAATGGCGATATGACGGCAACAGTAGTTTGCGAACCGAAGGCCAAGTCATCGAAGGCTGGCTCGAACGAGACGGATTACGGGGGAAAGTACCTGACTTTCAAGCTGTCGGGTGAAGAGTACGGCGTGAGATCCTGAAGGTCCGCGAGATCAACGGGCTGATGGACATCACGGCCGTGACGAGGATGCCCACGTACATGAAGGGCGTGATCAACCTGCGCGGCAAGGTCATCCCGGTGATTGATCTGCGACTGAAGTTCGGTCTGGTGGAGGCGGAGCACACCGACCAGACGTGCATCATCGTGGTGGACGTCGGGCAGGAGGTCGGCATTATCGTCGACACCGTGTCCGAGGTCCTGGATATCCCAAGCGCCAATATCGAACCGCCGCCCACGATGGGCGGGGGCGTTGATACGTCGTTCATCCTCGGGATGGGCAAGGTCGGCGAGGCGGTCAAGATTCTCCTGGACATCAATCAGGTCCTGACGACGGACGAACTGTGCAACGTTGTCTCCGTCGCCCAGTCGGCTGCGGAATCCGACCCGTCGGCGAATAGCACCCAAGCCGACAACTGATGACCGGAAGGCCCCGCCTTTCAGCAGTGCGAGGCGCCTGAAGCCGCAGCCATTATTCATCTGCGGGGACATGGCTCGTGCCGACGACTTCGGCGCGAGCTGTGCCCCCGCTTCTCTTTTTGCGCCGCTGGCAAGACCGGTTCTGGTGCGAGTGGCGGTACGGCAACAATTGAGAGCCGCCGGGCTTGGCCGGCGAGTAGCCTCTCCTGCGCACGTAGCCCTCCGTGCAGGCGACCTCTCTTGCGCCGGGCGATGCAACACGCCATGCGCCGCCACCCCTCGGCCGAGGCCGAGGGCTCTCAAAGGTCGGCAATAGGGCTCTTCACGTCGGCCACGGAGGGCCGACGCTACTCCGCCCGTGCGAGAACGGATTCATGCATGAGCGCAGAACGCGCTGGAGATGTGCGAGGGTTCGCCCTCGCCGTCCGCTTGAGATCGCCGGCCGCACGTCGCATACTTCCGCTGCGGATACGGATAGCGTGATGGGGAGAAGGGCCGCCTGCTCCGGGACGTCGGGTCCCGTATGCCGGCGGCGCCCACGCAGACTCCCCCGCACGGACAGTCTGGCATGGAAAGGAACGAGGAATGAGCGCCTCGCCCGCGACGTTTCGAGACTCCAAACTGAGCCTCCAGGCGATGCTCGTCCTGGACGGATTCGTTCGGCTGTTGATCTGGTCCAGCGCCATGACGACGGCCCTACTCACGATCACCTGGCTCGACGCATGGCCGACGTACGGCATCATGGGGGCCGGCTTGCGCGAGACCTGGGAATG
>CAZERK010000753.1:0-1513 GCA_964514515.1 uncultured Planctomycetaceae bacterium | reverse complement strand
ACGGGCTATCTCGTGAACATCCAGGCGTTGGACGTTCTGCTGCGGGAGCACGCGATCCCACTGGCAGCCCGGCGGCTCAGCGAGGTCGGCGTGCGGCTGACCGGCGAGGGCCTTTTGCACGGAATCCTGGAGGCCGTCGCGCCCAACGTCGCCGCGCATTGCCGGCTCGAGTCGCTCCAGCTTTGGACGACGCCCTACCTGTCCTATACCGTCTATCCGGGAGACGATTCCATGGTCGAGTTGACCCAGACGTTCGAGTTCTCCGCGTCGCACCGGCTACACGTCGCCGACCTGTCGGCCGAGCGAAACCGGGAGTTCTTCGGACGATGCAACAACCCAAACGGGCACGGCCACAACTATCGGGTCGAGGTAACGGTCGCCGGCGAAGTCACGAAGGAGACCGGCCGCGTCGTCTCGCTGCCGGCGTTGGAGTCGATCGTCAAACGGCAGATCATCGACCGCTTCGACCATAAGCACCTGAACCTCGATACGGCGGAGTTCGCGGAGGTGAACCCGTCCGTCGAGAACATCGCCCGGACGATCTGGGACTTGCTGGCCGACGGCGTGAGGCCGGCCCATCTTCGCCGCATCAGGGTCTGGGAGACGGCCAAGACCTACGCGGAATACGCTGGAGGCTGATCGGTGGCGGTCTCGGATGACGGGCAATCGCTGTTTCGCCGTGCCGGCCGCATCGGCATGAGCCTGAACAGAGCCGTCACCGCCCGGCGTTGATGCCGGCGGCCAAGCAGGCTAAACTGGGTCGATTATGAGCAACGTGATCTCCGCCAAGTTGGACGCCGGGGGCCTTCGCCTAGCCCTGGTCGTGAGTCGATTCAACGAGTTCATCACGTCCCGGCTGCTGGACGGCGCGAAGGACGCCCTGCTGCGGCACAACGCCGCCGAGAAGGACCTGACGGTCGTCTGGGTGCCGGGCTCGTGGGAACTGCCGCTGGCTTGCAAGACCCTCGCGCAAGGCGGCGACCACGACGCGGTGATCTGCCTGGGCTGCGTCATCCGCGGCCAGACCCCGCACCATGAGTACATCGCCAGCGAGGCTACGAAGGGGCTTGCCCAGGCGTCGCTGGAAACCGGCGTCCCGATCGGCTTCGGCCTGCTGACCACGGACACGATTGAACAGGCCGTCGAACGGGCCGGCAGCAAGGCCGGCAACAAGGGCGCCGACGCCGCCCTCAGCGCCGTCGAGATGGTCAACGTGCTGCGAGCCATCGGCGGAAAAGCGAGGCGGAGCAAGTAGTCCCTCCCATGCCGTGGGCGTCTCCTCGCCCGGCGAAATTCTTCATGGCAGATCGACGTACATCGCGCATCCTGGCCATGCAGGCGCTTTGTCAGCTTGAAGTCCTGGCCGACAGCTTCCTGCCGCAGTTGGACGGCTTCCTGGCGGAGGAGACCGACAAGGCCTCGGTCCGCGCGTACGCATCGGGGCTCGTGGCGGATGCGCAGCGATGCACGGCGGAGATCGACGCCGCGATTCAACAGGTCGCCGAGCATTGGG
>CAZERK010000752.1:0-1525 GCA_964514515.1 uncultured Planctomycetaceae bacterium | reverse complement strand
CGCCCCCCTTGGCGGCGCTCAGCGGCCCCAGCATCGCCGCGGAATTGGCGAAATGCCTGCCGGCCACGGTCGTCGCCGCGAGCGAGGAGGAAGCCCTCGCCTTGCTCGTGCAGGAGGCGTTCGCCTGCCAATGGTTTCGCGTCTATACAAACACGGATTTGCTCGGCGTGGAGCTGGCCGGGGCGACGAAGAACATCATCGCGCTGGCGGCCGGCATCGTGGACGGGCTCAACGCCGGCGACAACGCCAAGGCGGCCCTGGTTACGCGCGGGCTGGTCGAGATTACGCGACTCGGCGAAGCGCTCGGCGCGCGACGCGGGACCTTCTCGGGATTAGCCGGCCTGGGGGATCTCGTGACGACGTGCACGTCGCCCTCCGGTCGCAATCGGTGGGCCGGCGAGCAGATCGGCCGCGGGCGGCAGGCGAAGGAGGTCACGGCCTCGACGCCGTGGGGCATCGAGGGCATCCCGACGACGCGGAGCGTGCGCGATCTGGCCCGGCGGTTTGACGTGGAGATGCCCATCACCGACGCGGTGTATGGCGTGCTGTTCGAGGGCAAGGACGTCATCGCGACGATCGGCGAACTCATGACCCGCCGGCTCAAGGGAGAGGCGTAGCCGCATGACCGGATCGGGCGTCGTGGGATGGGGCGTTTTCGGCTGCGGAAGGGTGGCCGCGCGCGGTCGGGTCGCTCGACGCGCTGTTGGCCGACGACGACGTGCAGGTCGTCTACATCGCCACGCCAAACGCGCTGCATCCGCAACATGCCGTGCAATGCCTGCGGGCCGGGCGGCACGTGCTGGTCGACAAGCCGATGGCGACGTCCGTCCAGGGCGCCCAAGTCATGGCGGACGCGGCCGTCAAGAACCGACGCCTGCTCGGCGTCTTGCAGCAGCAACGGTTTCATCCCGCCAACATGCACCTGCTCCGGCTGAAGGACGAGGGCCGTCTCGGTCGGCTCCGGGTGCTGCGCGTCCAGGTCGGCATGTGGTACGCGCCCGATCAAAACTGGCGCGGAACGCCTGCGTTGTCCGGCGGCGGCGTCGCGATGGACCTGGGCCCGCACGCGCTCGATCTGATGCTCGAGGTCGCGGGCGACGTGGTGCGCGTCGATGCCTGCCTGCGGACGTTGCAGTTTCCCGGCGAGGTCGAGGACTTCTGCTCGGCCCGGCTCGACTTCGCCGGCGGCGCGATGGGCCTGTTGGAGCTGAGCTATTGCGCCCACGGCTACGGCGGCCGCGTCGAGGCGTACGGCGGGCGTCTACCATACGTGGTTTCGCCGCGGTCAGACGCCCGAGCCGATGCAGCGCGAGATCGCCGGCTTCGATTGCTACCAGGCGGCGATCGAAGACTTCACCGATGCCGTGCTGCACGCCGGGGAACCGTCCATCACGATGGACGACGGACTGCGCGTCATGCGATTGATCGAGGCGATTTACGAATCGGCCCGTCGGGGGGCGCCGGTCGAGGTACAGCCGCCGAAAAGCCGCGGGCGACGCAAGCCGCGATGATGCGGCGTTCGTTG
>CAZERK010000751.1:0-1526 GCA_964514515.1 uncultured Planctomycetaceae bacterium | reverse complement strand
CAGGCCCCCCGTCGTTTCTATCATCCGCCCCATGGCTGACCGTGAGCGTCCGGCACGCGCGATGCTCTCGACCTCCGATGCCCGCCGGGACGCTCCGCGGCGCCTTGCCTCGGCACGGAGAACGAAGATCGCCGTCCTCGATCGGGCGGACCGTCTCCGCCGCCTGCCTCGTGCATGCGAGTCGGCGGGACCGCGTGACGGGACCGACCGCGGATCGAGAACCCGGCGCCGGATGGTCGGCATGTTGTCGGCGGTGGCGCTGCCGCCTAAGCGGACCCGCCCTCGGGTGTCAAGGATGAGCCAAGCTCAGACGTGCTCGACGAGGCCGACGTACTTGGGGAGGCCGATGCAAGGGATTGCGTGGGCCGCGGTTGTGCTCGGGCTGCTGGCCGTCTTCGCCGCGGGGCCTCCCTCCTCCGGACCCTCTCCGGAGCCGTTCCGACCGGTCGACGAAATCCTGCCCCTACTGCCGCCAGGCATTAGCGACTCCAACGTGGAAATCTACGGGCGGCTGGCCTACACGTGGACCTCGCCCGACAACGTTGACATCGTCGAGGTGCGTGGCGACTTCTCGCTTCGCCTGGGCCAACACAAGCTCGACGCCAACGACGGCGTCGTCTGGTTCACGCGACGACGATGGCAGGACCGGCCCTACCTCGACATGGAGGTCTTCCTCTGGCAGGACGCCGCCATCCTGCAGCCCGGCGGCACGATCGAACGGGGTCCGGCGCTGATCGTCACGCTGCGCAGCTTCGGAAGCCTCCTCCTGAACGTCGACAGCCACGCGGCGGTTTCGGATGCCGACAGCGACCTATACCGAGAGGCGACGAAGGCGCACGCGCTGCTGGACGTCTCCCCGCCCGCCAACGCGGAAACTGCGCCGACGCCGGTCGTCGTATCGCCGACGCCGGAGCAGCTTCTGGCCGCCCGGCCGAAGCCTCCGAAGATCGTTCAGTTCTCCGTCGATCGGCAACGCGGACAGCTCATCCACGAGCAGCACGGCGATCAATCGGTCGTCATCGCCATCGGCGATGTCATCGTCTCGCAAGGCTCTCCGGCAGAGAGCGGCGAGTACCTCGAACTGCACGCCGACGCCGCCGTGCTCTATCTGAAGTCGGAGAAGCTCGACGACGCCGCCTTCGGGGCGTTGGGCCGGGACCGCAAGCCGAAGGCGAGGCCGGCGTCCGGCCAGAGCGTCGAGACGCCTCCTGACGAAGCCGCCCTTGAGAGCGAACCTGAACCGTTGCAGGAGGACCAGGGGGCGCGCGAGGCCGCCCGCGAATGGGTCTCCTCCGTGTATCTGGAAGGCGACGTCGTCCTGACACGCGGCCAACGCATGATTCGCGCCTCCAAGCTCCTCTACGACTTCGACAACGACCGCGCCCTGATCCTCGACGCCGTGATGCGGGCCTTCGAGCCGTCGCAACGCATGCCGATCTACGTCCGGGCGGAGGAGGTCCGCCAACTGACCGCCACGGAATTCGAGGCGAAGAAGGCCCAGATCACGACGAGCGAGTTCTACACCC
>CAZERK010000750.1:0-1529 GCA_964514515.1 uncultured Planctomycetaceae bacterium | reverse complement strand
AACCCCCAACTTCTCCGTGATCCGCTGATAGAACCGCCGGTCACCCTTGGCGAAGCCGACCTGCCCGCAGTCGCAGTACTGGTCCACGAGAGGCATCAGTGCCGCGGCCGAGTCACCCAGCATGAACGGCGGCAGCGTCGTGAACGTGCACGTCCGCAGCCCCGCCTCCTTTACCGCCTTCAGGGCCTCGATCGCGTCGGGATACAACTCCATCCCTTCTCGCTCCGCGTGCATCGCCGCCAGCGAGGCCAAGAGGTCCACCGAAACCGCCGTCTGCAACCTGGCGAACAGTAGCGCCAGATAGTCCATCCATCCCGTGATCGGCCGCTTCGGTCCGTCCAGCAGCAGTATCCCCTGCCGGGCCGCGTCATACGCCCAGAAGCTGATCTCAACGCCATACCGCGACAACAGCCGCTGCACCTCCAGCGGCTCGACACGGCTCGCGGGCCATCGGGCCAGCGTCTGATGAACGTCGAACGCGACCACTTCAACGGCAGGCATCGGCATCTTACTCTCCTCGCGATGCTGGCCATCCTATCCCGCGTTTCCGAGAAGGTGAAGCAAGCGGCGGCTGGCCCCCAACGAACTCGGGCCCGCGGCCTTTATGCCCCGCTCCCTTCAACTCGCGACTTGGGTCCCATCGTCATTCTGGCTTGGCGGACGGCGAATTCGGCGCTACACTCCCTCCGAGTTTGGGCCAGCAGTCCGCGGTAAAATGGGACTGGCGCCGAGCCGAAGGGCGCTGATCCGCCCGAGGACGGCGTTCCGAGGTGCCCGTCCGCTTTTGCCACGCGATCAGAACGTCGCCGGAGAGCACGACCTTGCTCAGAACCATCGGCTCCTTGTGGTTTGCATCCGCGCTGATCGTCTTGATCGCAGTGGTCCTGGCCGCCGCCACGATCTTTGAGACCCACGAGGGAACCGAGCGTGCCCGCCACGTCTTCTACGGTTCGTGGTGGTTCGGCTGCATCCTCGCCCTCCTCGCCGTCAACCTCCTCGCCGCCTGCCTCGTCCGAGGCCCCTACGGCCGCAAGAAGATCGGCTTTCTCGCGACCCACGCCGCCGTCGTCCTGATCTTCATCGGCGCCCTCGCCCCCAAGTTCGCCGGCGTGGACGGTCAACTGGCCGTCGCTGAAGGCGACACCCTCGCGGCCTTCCGTCAACTGGACTGTCCAACGCTCACCATCGCCGACTCCGCCGGCGGCGACGTGGCCGAACTGCGGCTGAGCCCCGCGAAGTTCATGGGCTACGACGAACTTGCCGACCTCAACGAACCCGTGACGACCGCCGGCGACATCAGCATACGCTGCATCCGCTACCTGCCCGACGCGGAGCAATCCCGCCGCCTCGTGGCCGGCCGGCCCGACGGCAAGACGGCCCTCGACGTCGCCTTCCTCGCCGACAACCACGACCTCAAGGCCACGGTCTTCGCCGGCGAGACAATGGCCACCGGCTCGATTCCCGTCGTCTACCGGCAGGCCGCCTCACACGATCAACTGCAAAGCTCGCTCGCAACCTCCCCCCCCGCC
>CAZERK010000749.1:0-1533 GCA_964514515.1 uncultured Planctomycetaceae bacterium | reverse complement strand
CGTCGCTGAATGCGTCACGTCCCCCTTCGTGTCGGCTCGGGAATTCTGCAGGCGCGAGACCCAACCGCACTCCAACCTGCCATTTTGGCGTTTCCGTTCTTTACTTCGAGAACAGGTCCCGCAGCCATTGGACTGTCGTTTGCCGGCCGAGTTCGGCGATGGCGTCGGTGAGCGGGATGTCCTTCGGGCAGACCTTCACGCAGTTCTGCGCGTTGCCGCAATCGGTGACCCCGCCGTCGCCCATGATGGCGTGCAGGCGGTCTTCCTTGTCAAACTCGCCCGTGGGATGGGCGTTGTGCAGCCAGACCTGGCCCAGCGGCGCAGGCCCGACGAACGTGGAATCGGGATGGAACTGCGGGCACGCCTCCATGCAGCAGCCGCACGTCATGCAACGGGAGAACGCGTAGCGGCCGGCCTGCTTGTTGGGATCGATGAGCGGCGCGTGACGATGTACGTCGTAGCTGCCGTCGATCCGAACCCACGCCTTGACCTGCTTGAGCGCGTTGAACATCTTGGCACGGTCCACGAGCAGATCGCGGATGATGGGGAACTTCGTCAGCGGCTCGAGGACGATGGGCTGCTCCAACGTATCGACGAGCGCCGCGCAGGCCTGCCGAGGCACGCCGTTGATGAGCATCGAGCAGGCGCCGCAAACCTCCTCCATGCAGTTGCTGTCCCAGACGACCGGCTCGACCCGCCGGCCCTGGACGTTGACCGGGTGCTCGCGAAGATACATCAACGCCGACACGACGTTGTGCGCCGGGGCGTAGGGCATCTTGAACGCTTCCCAGTAGGGCATGTCCTGCGGACCCTTTTGGCGCTTCACTCTGAAATGAATGGATCGCTCCATCGACTGACTCCGAATCGCCCGGCGACTCCCACGCATGCGCGCCGGTGCATCGCTCAACAAAGCGGCTCTGCAAGCCGACCGCAACGGATCGTCAGCGGTAGTCCCTCGGCATCTCCGGCGGCAGCACCGACAGGTCGGGCGGCGTGAACTCGAACTTGGGGCCGTCGGGCGCGTGCGTCGCCACCGTCGTCTTCAGCCATTTGTCGTTGTTCGCCCGCCATTTCGCCTTGTATTCCTCGAACTCCGGATCGCCCGCGAACTTGCCTTCGGGGATCTTGAGCTCGAACTCGGCCTTGTAATGGGCGCCGCGGCATTCGTCGCGGAGACGCGCCCCCTGGGCGATCACCTCCGCCAGCACGATCATGTCCTTGATCTGTCGGGCCCAGGAGAGCGACTGGTTGGCCCACGCGCCGTCGTCGTCCAGGCGGATGTCCTCTGACCGCTCTTTCAGCTTGCGGATGCCGTTCAACGCCTCGTCGAGGCCCTTGTTGTCGCGCTCGACGAACACGTGTTTGGACATGATCTGCCCCAGCTCGCGGTGCAGGGCGAAGGCGTTCTCGCGGCCCTGCGAACGGACCAGCTTCTGGTTGATCTCCTCCTGCCGTTTCTTCTCCAACTCGAAGGGCCGGTCGGGGGCGGCGGCGGCGTCCTTCTTCAGGCTCTTCACGTGTGCCACAACGGCG
>CAZERK010000748.1:0-1538 GCA_964514515.1 uncultured Planctomycetaceae bacterium | reverse complement strand
TGCCTCCGGTCGGGACTTCGGCCGGAGGCATTCTTATGCTATAGTGCAGGGATGTTGCGGGCCGCCGCGACGGGGCGAGCAGGAGGGCTACGTTATGGGTCGGCGGGTGGCTGCTGGGGAAAGGGGGCCGCACGATTGGGACAGCGCGGGGGGCGGCCTGCGCAGCTTGCACGACAGGCATTTTGACGCAACGGAAGCAGGAGCGCCGCTCCCGCGTGGGTCTGGTCCGCGACGGTCGTCGATGAGAAGACGGCGGGGCCGTTCCAGGGGGTCAGGGTGAAGTCTTGAATCATCAGCCATTCGGATTCCGTGGGCGATGCGTGAGGATGCTCGTCTGCGTGGTTTGCGTCGGTTGGGCGTTGCCGGTGATGGATGCCGCCGCGGAGGTCCGCGTCTGCACGTACAACCTGCTTCAATTCGGGAGCGCGATCGGACAGACGCGGCTCAACGCGTTCAAGACGGTGGTGGCCGCGATTGAACCGGACGTCATCGTCGTTCAAGAGGTTGAAACGGGCGGCGAGACCAAGTTCCTGGTCGGCGTCCTCGACGCGCAGTTCGGTGACGGCGTGTACGAGATGGCCCGGTTTACGGACGGCCCGGATTCCGACAACGCGCTGTACTACAAGCCGACCGTTTTCACGTTCACGTATGGCGGACCCGACGACCATACGGACCTGACGACCTCGCCTCGGCACACGGACCGATGGCGGCTGCGTTCGGTTCAGGACCCCTCCGGCCTCAACGACGTGTACGTTTACTCGATGCACCTCAAGGCGGGCGATACATCGGGGGACGCGGCACAGCGCGCGGCCGCCGCGGCGACGATCCGGGCAGATACGGAGGCCCTGGAGACCGGCGCCCATTTCGTCCTTGGCGGCGACTTCAACCTCTATACGAGCACGGAGGACGCCTATCAGACGCTGATCGGTCTGCCGGAGAACAGCGGCCGGGCGTATGACCCCATCAATATGCCAGGAGCCTGGCACGACGGCTACAGCTTCAGATTCATCCACACGCAGTCGCCGCACAACGACAACGCCGGCGCCCCGAGCAGCGCGACCGGCGGCGGCATGGATGATCGCTTCGATTTTCTGCTGGTTTCGAACTCGCTTCGGGACGGCGTCGGGATGGACTACATTGCGGGCAGTTACAAGGCGTTCGGGCAGGACGGCAACCACTTCAACAACGACATCAACGACCCGCCGACGATCCCCGAAGGGCAGACGATGGCGGACGCCCTGCATGCGGCGTCCGACCATCTGCCACTCATGATGAACCTGTCAGACCCTGCGGAGCATCCGACGATCGGGCCGATCGGCTCCGTCAGTTTCGGATTGGTGCTGGTCGGCGGGACGGCGGAAGCGACGATCACGGTTGAGAATACAGGCACGCCGACGGCCCCGGATCTGGTCTACAGTTTCGAGACCACGACGGGCTTCTCGGCGCCCGAAGGGACGTTTAGCGATCCGCCGGACGGCGGCGGAAACGAGCACATCCTGGCGATGAACGGGCTGTCGGTCGGGAACCAGTACGGCACG
>CAZERK010000747.1:0-1541 GCA_964514515.1 uncultured Planctomycetaceae bacterium | reverse complement strand
CACCAGGCGACGGTGTATTTCCGCTGGAGCATTGGTCCGACGGACGTGTCGATCACGTATCCGGGCTGGAACATCGACGACATCGAGATCTGGGGTGTCATCCCGCACGGCGCTCTCGTCGGCGACATGAATTGCGACGGCGCGGTTGACTTCCGCGATATCAATCCGTTCGTATTGGCGTTGACGAACCCGGGCACGTATGCCGTCCAGTTCCCGAACTGCAGCATCATGAACGGCGACATCAACGGCGACGGGTCGGTGGGCTTCGGCGACATCAACCCGTTCGTGAACCTGCTGACCGGTCCTTGAGACGGAAGCCGGCAGTCGTCAGTTGTGAGTTGTCAGTCGTCGGCTTTCAGCCGGAGTCCTAAGCCTTAAGCTGTAGGCCGTAAGTCAATCGCCGCGCGCCTCTGGCTCAGGGCTCATGGCGCGTGGCGCGTGGCTTAAGGCTACCCGTGCAGAGCTTAACCGCGGAGGACGCAGAGAGCGCGGAGCCAGAACCCCGAGCAGCAGCGAGCGGGCCCGCGCAGCGCGCAACCTGGCCTGTGCCCCGAATCTGCGGGCTCTTGGCCACGCGAAATCGGTCGGTCGGTCGTACAGCGACTGGACAGGCAGAAAACTGCGAGTAGATTGCGCCGTCATCTTGATGGGCACTGCCCACGGGCTCGCATCGCCTCGACCGCCAGGACCAGCGTCTGGTGCAGTACGCAGAAAGGCGTTCTACTTCTGACGCGTCGCCTTGCCTTGCATGTTTAGATAAATCGTCCCGCTCTTGTCCTTGGAGAGGAGGCTCCACTCCATCGCGTTTTGGTTGACGAAGCGAAGCGTCATCACGCCAGTGATTCCGTGGGCCTCGCTCGTCAGCGTCAACGTCTTGCTCGCGGCGTCCCACTGGCCGGTCGCTTCGACGGTGCCGCCCCGCGAGTCGAAGTACCACTGCCGGTACGCCTGCTTCTCGGGATCGTACTTGAACAGGTGGATTCCTGACATTTGACCGGCTGCGTCATACACGCTGCTCTGGACGACGTGTCCATTGAGGATCGCCGTCACTCGGCTGGAGGTTGTGGTGCGAGTTTCGTTCGGCGTCCACTCCGCCGGTTTGGAAACAACCTCATCCTCCCAATTCCCGATCATCGCCTGGAATATCTCCATCTGTGGCGGCGGGCTGTCCGCGGCCGTGGCCTGAAGGCTCGTCACTGCCACCAAGTTCTTGAAATCCGCCTCACCCAGCAGGCTCTGAAGCTTCTCGTCTTTCGGTGCCTGAGTCTTGAGAGAAGGTTCCAGCTCTATAGCCTTCTTCAGGTCTGCAAGAGCATTGGCCTTGTCACCCTTTAGAGCATACGCGCACGCGCGATTATACCACTGCTCTGACCATTTAGGAGAGAGTTCCAAGGCCTTGCTAAAGGACTTGATTGCATCATCGTACTTCCCCATTCCGAGCAGCATGCCACCCCGGCCGCTGTGTGCTGCCTCATGCTTCGGATCAATTGAGATCGCCCTGTCGAAAGCCTGCAACGCCTCCTCGTTTCGGTTAAGCGCCG
>CAZERK010000746.1:0-1549 GCA_964514515.1 uncultured Planctomycetaceae bacterium | reverse complement strand
CGCCTGTTCTCGCAGCGCTTGGTCTTCCTTCCCTTTCTGAACTACATTCTGCCAGAACGCGTGTTGGGCCAATACATCCAATCCGTTGTCCGGCCAAAGCGGCTTCGTTGCTGCCCCGACCCGCAGCTCCGCGATTTCGCGAAGCAGCAACGGCCCCAGGTCCATCGTGGTGATTCGTCCCGCCAGACTGTCGCGCCCGGCTTCGATCCGAAGCGACGAACTCCCGGTAATGAGAACGCGAACGGCGTGATTGTCGACCAGGTTCTTGATTTGCGGCGCCCAGGCATCGAGGTTCTGGACTTCGTCAAGAAACAGGAACGCGTTTTCGCCGCTTTGCGCCGCGGCATTGAAACTGGACGTCAGTACCTGGTCTTGGTACCAGCGAGCAATCGCCAGGACTGGCTCGGCGATGCCCTCCAACGTCGGCAGTTCATCGAAAGAAACGTAGAGAATCCGAGCGGCCGAAACGCCTTCGGCAAGGAGCGACTCCATGATCTGGCGCAACAAGATCGTCTTTCCGACTCGTCGCGGACCACGAAGGACCGTCGCAGGAGCCAGACCTTCGAGCAGCGATTTCCGCAGACGCGGAAACGGCCAACGATGAAAGGCGGGAAGGCGCGGGCCCGGCTCACCTCGCCACCAGGGATTGAGCTGGTGGAGGTTCTCGGCCAGTTCCAGCGGCAGCCTCCCGAACAGCGGGTTCTGATCGAGCGGATTTGCGCGCTTGCCCATGCTTCCTCCGCGTGAATCCCGATCCCGATTGCGGATCGCATGATACCAGCACGCTGTCGTCCCGTCATCGCTTACACGTGCAGGCGCTCCCGCAGAAACTCCACCACGCCGTCCTTGCTGATGCGCTGCTGCGCGCCCGTGTCGCGGTCGCGGACGGTGACGGTGCCGTCTTCCTTCGTTTGGCCGTCGACCGTGAAGCAATACGGCGTGCCGGCCTCGTCCATGCGGGCGTAGCGCTTGCCGATGCTCTGCTTGACGTCATAGACGGCGGGCCAGAGCTTCTTGACCGCGCGATAGATCGGCTCGGCGATCTCCGGCAGACCGTCCTTGTTCACGAGCGGGAACACCGCCGCCTTGATCGGCGCCAGCCGCGGGTGAAACTTCAGCAACTCGGGGCTGGGCCGGCTTTCGTCCACGGTGTACGCCTCGCAGATGAAGGCGAGCGTGCTGCGGTCGGCCCCGGCGGACGGCTCGATGACCGTCGGCAGGAACCGTTCCTTGCGCTCGTCGTCGAAGTACGTCAGGTCCTTGCCGCTGTGCTGGGCGTGCTGCGTCAGATCGAAGCAGCCGCGATGGGCGACGCCCTCGAGCTCCTGCGGCTCGTCGGCGAACGGGAAGCCGTATTCGATGTCCGTACACGCCTTGCTGTAGTGCGCCAACTCCTTCGCGTCCTGGTTGCGCGGGTGGAGGTTCTCGCCGGCCAGGCCCAGGGCCTTGTACCAGTTGATCCGCACGTCGCGCCACCATTCCCACCATTTCATGCTCTCGCTCTCGTGGCAGAAGAACTCGATCTCCATCTGCTCGAACTCGCGCGAGC
>CAZERK010000745.1:0-1553 GCA_964514515.1 uncultured Planctomycetaceae bacterium | reverse complement strand
GCGCGGACCGGCGAGGCGCGTGTCTGCGGGGTTTGCGTCGATCCATCGAGTCGCGTTGACGGCGACGATGTGCGCAGCGTCACGGAAACCGCTGCAGTCTGGGGCCCTGCGGTTTGGTGCGACGAGCCATCCTCCTTCTTGCCAACGGCCGTTTCGTTCGTCGCGTGATGAGCGTCAGCCTTGGTCTCCGTCGCTTCGTGCGCCAAGCCAGCCGCCTTCTTGCTGGAGGCCGTCACGCCCGTCGAACCGGGCGCGCCGACCTGATGCACGGGATGGCCGGGCTCTGCGTCGCTCTTGTCGATGGTCGCGATCGTCGCGACGTGCGTGGTAGCCTGCTGAACCGCAAGACGCTCGTCCGAAGAATGCGCCTGCTGACCGGCGTGCGGCGGCCCCCCCGTATACGCCAATAGCCTTGCCTGCTGCGGGTGCTCGCCGAGGCATCTTGCCTCGCCGCTGACGAGATCGTAGATCGCGCCGACGACTTTCAGCTTGCCCTGCTTGACCCGTTCGCGCGTCGCCGGACTGGTCCGCATCAGATCATCGATGGACTGCCAGACGTTGGCCTCAATTGCGGCCGGCACCAACGCCTCTCCGTGCAGGTCGGGGTGTTCGTGCTGCGCCGCCTGCACGGCAGCTTGGATGTTGTCAACCAACGCGGGGATGTTGCCATGCAGCTCTGCGCCGGTCGTCACCGCGGTCACGGCGCCGCATTTCGTGTGCCCGAGCACGAGCATCACGGGCGTCTCGAGATGATCCACGCCGTACTCAATCGATCCGACCTCGTCGACGTCGCAGACGTTGCCCGCGACTCGGATTACGAACAGATCGCCGACGCCCTGGTCGAAGATCCTCTCGACGGGCACGCGCGAGTCCGAGCAGGTGATCACCGTGCAAAAAGGATGTTGCCCTCTGTCCGCGGTCTCGGACCGGCTCTCTTGTCCGTCTCTTGGATGAACGCTTTCGCCGGCTTGGAACCGCGCGTTGCCTTCGCGCAAGTAGGCCAGAACCTCGTCCGGCTTCGCGTCACGGGTCGGCCGGAGCGATGTGCCTGCGGTTTCCGAGGAGGCCTGCGCGGCGTCTTCGCGGCCTGCCTCCGACTGTCGCTCTGATTCGCCGGGTCTGTAGCGGTCCATCGTCCCCAAAGAGGCGCCAACCGCATCGGTGGCGCGGAGCGAGAGGTGCTTCCGCCCGCGGCGGTCCTGCTCGCCAAGACCGGAGCGGGTTTGGATCGCTCTTTGGTGCTCAGCCCTTGCCAAATTCACCCTTCTTCCAAGCGGCGACCTTCGGGATACTGACGAGCCGACTGGCAGGAAGCGGCGCTCATCGTACCGGACCTTGAGCCGTCGGTGATCGTCAGTCTTTCCCACCGTATGCCGACGAGTCGCGCACAGGGTGCCGGTTGTCTTGGGTCCGACGACCTCGTTGGCCTGCACAGGCGGTCGGTGAGGACTGACGCTGATCAGGCTGGCGAGGAAGGCGGCCAGCAGCAGTCTTGGGGGTGTAATCCGGGAGCGACGACTCATCGGGGCTCTCCTCAGAAGCAAGGAAGCACA
>CAZERK010000744.1:0-1556 GCA_964514515.1 uncultured Planctomycetaceae bacterium | reverse complement strand
GACGATGACGGCACAGCAAGAGTCCGGCCCGTCGAGACGGACGGCGCTCGATCCTGCAGGGACGCCCATCGTGTTGACGCGGCGTCGCGAGACGTCGTCTCGTTGATGCGGCGCCGTCAAGACGCGGCCCTCGTCGTGACGGCCGTTCTGGCGATAGCCGTCGCCGCGGCCTACCTGTTGTATCCGCGCCACGCTCCGAACGCCGCAGATGGAGACGGAACCGATGGGCCGCCTCCGCAGGTGCTCACGGGCATCGACCCGAACACGGCGAGCTGGCCGCAGCTCGCGCAGCTCCCGGGCATCGGCGAGACGATCGCCCGGCGTGTCGTCGAGTTCCGCCAGGAACGACAAGCTCGCCAATCGGAGGGCGATCACGGCCGACGGGTCTTCGAGTGCGCGGCGGACTTGACGCAGGTTCGCGGCATCGGCGAGAAGACCGTGCGGCGGATAGGCCCGTTTCTTCGATCCGCTCCCCCGACCGAGAACGGCGAAGCCGTTGACAGCCCGCCCCGGAGGCGATAGCGTCGCGCAGCGGCGCGGCGAGCGATCGTCTGGTGTTCGCGGTGCAGAGTCCCGCTGCCGCTATCGCGAAACGGGAAGCTCGTCGCATGGGACGGGGCATTGGCCCCGAGGGCTGATCATGGCGGAGTCCGTCCAGGACGCGGCTATTAGAGAGGATGGGCGCAGCATCCGATGTCCATAAAAGACTGGTCTGAGAACATCATTCTGGCAGAGTTGCAGGACGATCCTCAGTTCTCAGACGACCTCAACGCGCTGCAAGACTTGGTCGAGCGACGCCGCAACTGTCACGTCGTCATGGACTTCCGCAGTGTCAGCTTCCTGAACTCCTCCAACATCGCCAAGCTCCTCAAGCTCCGAAAGGTGATGCACGCGAGCGCGCGAGGCAAGCTCCGGCTTTGCGGAATCAATACCGGGGTTTGGGGCGTCTTTCTTGTCACCGGCCTGGACAAGATCTTCGAGTTCTGCAACGACGTCGCCAGCGGTCTGGCCAGCGTCCAAATGGACGACCCGTAGAGCCAGCCGTGCGGATCCGTCCCCTTTCCGCGCCCTCTACTTCATGCGCGAGCGTCTCATCGTCCGACGAGCGCCTATCCAATGGCCTCTTCTCTCGATGGGGCGTGCCACGGAGCACGGACGCCTCCGGCGAGCGTGACTCTTCACCTCGTCCTCGTTCCCAACGAGGGTGTAACGTTCATGGGACAGCTTCTGAGAGCGGGGATCAACGAGATGCCCACGGCGGGCCGTCGCGAGTCCGGTGGCGGACGCCTCGGCCTCGCTGGAAGCGGCTGAACTCAGCGGGGAGGAACCGGTTCCAGAGGCGTACGACGTCTCGGCGCCTCGGCGTCATGAGACACGCTCAGCGGCAAGATGGTACTATCGAGACCGTGAGCCGGTTTGGGTCAACCGCTGCGCCGTCCGTACAGGGGATCGGGCTGTATGTTCACGTACCGTTCTGCCTTCGCAAGTGCCGTTACTGTGATTTCTACTCCGTGCCGGCTACGCCGGCCTGGATCGCACGCTATGCCCAGGCAGGC
>CAZERK010000743.1:0-1557 GCA_964514515.1 uncultured Planctomycetaceae bacterium | reverse complement strand
GAGATGTTTGTGGCCGCCGAGGCCCTGGAGTTCGAGAAGGCCGCCCGCATTCGCGACCGCATCAAGGCGCTCAAGGACGCCCCGACCCTTGGGCGATTCTCGCCCCGTCCGTAAGCATCCGGCTACCAAGTTGGCCATCGCCGCCTTCGTTTAGCCGCGAGCCGAAGGCGAGCGCTGACGCTGCGGCATCCTGCGAGACGCCGGTTTCCTTCTGCTACCAAATGCGCTTCGGTGTCCTCGAGAGCCCTCGGCCTTGGCCGAGGGGTAGCCGCGCTGAGCGAGTGCGCACCTTGCGATGAGGGGATAGCCTCGCAGATGAGGCGGCTTATGCATCAGAGGCTACCCGCCGGCCAAGGCCGGCGGCTCTCAAGAAAGCGGAATACGCGGCTTGGCGCAGAAGCGTCGTGTGCGAAAGCAGCGTGCACGGAAGCGCCGTGCGCGGAGACGGCGTTACGCGGAGGTCGCTTGCGCGACGGCTGCGACGAGACAGGCTCAGACGCCGAGCAGCGTCTTGAGCTTGGCCTCTGACACCGACTGGATTTCATCGTGCAGACTGTTGCCGGCCGCGTCCATCGTCACGACGCAGGGGAAGTCCACGACGCGAATCTTCCAGAACGCCTCGGGCACGCCCAGGTCGAGCTTGTAAACGTCCATGACTTCCTTGCAGCTTTCGGCGATGAGCGTCGCGGCGCCGCCGATGGCGTGCAGGTACGCCGCCCCGTGCTTCTTGCAGGCGGCCAGCGTTCGGCCGGCCATGCCGCCCTTGCCGATGATGCCGCGGACGCCGAAGTGCGCGATCACGTCCGCCTCGTAGGGCTCCTCGCGGATGCTCGTCGTCGGCCCGGCCGCGACGAATTCGTATTTGCCGTCGTCTCGCTTGCGCACGACGGGTCCGCAATGGTAGATCAGGCCGCCGGCCAGCCCGGCCTTGAGCACGTCGTAGACCGGCCGTTCGGACTGGGGACAGGCGCCCTTGATGAAGGTCTCCATCATGTACTTGTGGGCCGCGTCGCGCGCGGTGAACGCCACGCCGTTGAGCAGCACCTGATCGCCGACCTTGAGCGAGCGGATTTGTTCTTCGCTGATCGGCACCGTCAGTTTCGTCGACATCCCCGATCCTCCAAACACGGCCTTCGGCCGGAACGTGAAGACATCTGAAGGTCTATCGCAACCGCCGCTACCCGCCGGGCAGCGGCTGGAGTATTCCACGTTTTCGCACAGCGACAGTTCCGCAGCCTGCTCAGCCGGGCACGGCCGACGATTCGTGACGCGCTCCCCTGCGGGTCGCGGCTAAACGATGCCAACGCGCACCGCGCGGCAAAAACAAGGCCAACGCGCACCGCGCGGTTAAACGCCGACTGCGACGCGCCATGAGCCGCAGTCCAGCCTGTTACTGTCCCGGGGACTTGATCGTCGCGCGGCCGTCCTCGATCGTCATGATCTTCCGTCGGTCAGCCCAGCACATGTACGCCACGGACACGAAGAACGACGCCGGCAGTCGATGCAACTGGGCCATCTTGACGCCCAGAACGGTCGTCTTGCCGCCGAAGCCCATCG
>CAZERK010000742.1:0-1558 GCA_964514515.1 uncultured Planctomycetaceae bacterium | reverse complement strand
CGTTTTATCATCGCCCTGATCGGCTTGTTCCTGCTCTTCTGGGGGTTGTGGTACAAGCTGGAAGGCAACCTCTGGGAATACCTGCAAACGACCGGCACCGTCTACCTGGCGAGCATGTCCATCCTGCTAATCGCCTGTTGCTATTGGCCCCGCGCGAATAACTGGGGCGCGATCGCGGCCATCGTCATCGGCGCGGCCCTGCCGGTCGCGGCGCTCTCGGCCAACTTGTTCGTGAAGGTCCCGATGCTGGACGCGGCGGGCCAACCGGTTCTCGACGGCGCGATCGAGAAGACGGTCGGCTGGACGACGCGCTATATCGGCGACGCGTGGGTCAACATCGGCGCCTACGTCACCGTGGCCGTGGCGATGATCGTCGGCTCGCTGTTGAAGCCGACCTCGCGCAAGGCCGAGGCGGCTTTGACACGATAGGGCTTACTCCAAAACCCTCTCCCCGGCGGGCAGAGGGCAGGGTGAGGGGCGAGATCTGGAGCATTCGACTATCCGCCCGCCTACGTACAGTCGCGGGAACGGGGTTTAGGGACAGCTTCTATGCCGGTTTGCGTTGTATGTAGCGTCTGCCGCCCGCGGCCGACGCATGGGGCAACAGAGCAGCGTTGGCGAATCGGCGTCGCCCGCGGGGGGGCGACGCTACATTCAAACGAAAAACGCTTCGCGCTTCAGGGAGAGAGTCTTATGACGGGCGAACACGGGTTCTGGTGCCTGCTGACGTTGGCGTGCTTGGCGTGGTATTCGACCGTCACCATCTACGTGGCCATTCGCGGCGTGTTGGACATCAAGCACATGCTGCGCACGCTGGGGCGGCGGTGAGAAGACTGCCAGACGCTGGATCAGGCCCGGCAGCGGGAGCGGCCGCTGAAGAACGGTCGCACGCGCCGAAAGACGATGGAACTCATGATCCGCGCATTCCCACCCGAGCGGTTAGCTCCCTTTGCCGGCCCTTGACACCGGTCGGGTCGCGTCAAGGGCGGGGTAGCCGCGCGTCAAGGGCCTGGCACCAGTCCAGGAACGCCGACCGCGGCGAGGTGGGGTACGTACCCATAGGTGTTCTCCTTTGCTGAACCCGGCGAGATCGTCCGCCTGCGGCGAACGGCTCGGTCGCCCTGCGGAGCAACCTCCGGGCAAGAAAAGGTGTCAGGATGAATTTCCCTGCCCCGGCAGTTCTCTGACCGGCGTTGTGGGTCTGCTCTTTGACAAGTTGACCACAGCGCGCCGGACGGCACGCGCTGCCACGCGGCGAACCCTGGACGCAACGCCTCGCGTTCGGATGTGCGGAGCGTGTCGCGTCGGCCTCCCGCGGCCGACGCATGTTCGCCGATGGTGATCGCTCGCCCCAGACGTCGGCCACAGGGGGCCGACGCTACCTGTGTGCCTCGGCGCCGAACGTTGAACATGTATTGGCGTTTGGGATGACCGCCAGTAGGCGGTTCCTGCCCGTCGTGTCACGAGTTCGCCGGCGGCTACACGACGCAGCCGCTGAGCGCCCCCGACGGCGCGGGCCCGTCCAGAAATCAATCAGATGCAGCGTTAAGCGAGAGGC
>CAZERK010000741.1:0-1562 GCA_964514515.1 uncultured Planctomycetaceae bacterium | reverse complement strand
AACTCCTCGCTGCTCAGCGTGCCGCCGGCCCGCCGTGCGTAGGGCAGCAGCGCTGCGAGACCGGCCGCTACGTTCGCCCTGGCGTCGGCCTTCTCCTGACCGGGCGCGCAGCCTCCGGTGGTCACCAGTACGTTGCTGGTGCCCAGCTCAACAGCGTTGTCAATGACCTTGCGGATGGCGTCCAGCGCCGCGGTTCGCGCCGCCGGGTCGCTCGGGGTGAGGCTGGCGCCGCCGATGTCGTAGGGCCATTTCAGGACGAGAATGCGGTCGCCGGACTCCGGCAAGACGCGGTCGGCTACGGAATCGTTTAGCGGTGCGTTGCCGGTGCCGTTCCAGCCACAGTTGGGGCAGCAGACGGAGAAGCCGGACGGGATGTCGAGCGTGCCGGGCTCGACGCGGCCGTCGTGCAGGCGCGTCCGCTCTCTGAGGCCGAAAGCAAACGGGTGGTTGCACAGGGCGCAGCGATGCTGCCCATGGAGGCCGTACAGGGCGGGCGCCATCGAGCCCGTTGGAATGACGAAGGCCTCGACGACGAACGCGCGAAAAACGACGGCGAAGATGAAAGCGATGAGGATGGCGTCGAGGGTATCGCGGATGCCGTCCTGCCGGGGCTGCCGCGCCGATGCCGCGGCGGCCTGGATGTCCCCCGCGGGAGCGGCTGCCTCGGTTTGCTGTGCGGACTCGACCATCGGACGGACTTCCGGGGGCTCAGAGGGACCAACGAATCGCCTATCTGACCATACGGAGGATACGAAAACCAAGTTCCTTGCTTTTGCTCGAAGGCAGCCTGTGAAGGCGCCATGCTAATTCGTCCGCATCGCCGCCCCGCCTTTCGCCTTGGGCGCCGAAGCGCCGTGTTGCTGCACGGGCGAGCCCGGTCCTGTACGCAGTCGTTCGCCTGAGGCCGCAGGACCGCCCAAGGCGTGGCGCTGCCGCCCGGCCTAAACCGGGGCGCCCGGGGGGGGCGACGGGCCTCGGCCTGTCGTCGGGCCGCCTCGAGCTGTTTCGGCAGGGCGCGGCCCAGACGATACAGATGCCGTGCGGCACGGTCAAGGCGAGCGAGCGCCGCATCGGCGGTCGCATTGAACCTTCAGCGCGTCTCGCCCATAATAGGACGCTGTGGCGGCCGCGTACCGCATCTGCGGTCAGGGGCTGCAAAACAGGAAAGGAACGTTCGCAGATGGGAGCTACTCTCGACGCTCTGTGCCGATTACAGGAAGTCGAGTTGCAGATAGCGGAGATCAACGGCCGGATCGAACGAAAGCGCCGGATGGCCGCGAAACAAGAGAAGCGCATCGCCGACCTGGAGGCGAAGATGCGTGCTCGCAAGGAGGCGCTTCGGCTGGACCAGATGGAGGCCGACCGATTGGACTTGGACGTCAAGTCGCACGAGGCGGAGATTGCCAAGTTGCGCCAAGCCCTGAACGCGGCGAAGACCAACAAAGAATACTCGGCGATCCTCACGCAGCTCAACACAAACAAGGCGGATAACAGCAAGGTGGAGGAGCGCGTTCTGGCGATCTTCAATCAGATCGAGGCCCAGCGGAGGGCGGCTGCCGCCG
>CAZERK010000740.1:0-1564 GCA_964514515.1 uncultured Planctomycetaceae bacterium | reverse complement strand
CTGACACCTTTTTCTGCCCGAGCCAGGAGGATTCGATGGGATTGTTCGACCGACTGAAGCAGGCCCTGGGCAAGACGCGCGACAAGGTGGTGAGCAGCTTCCGGTCCGTCCTGCCCTTCGGCCGCAAGATCGACGAATCGCTCCTCCAGGACGTCCACGACACGATGCTCCAGGACGACTTCGGCCCGGCGACGGCGGAGCGGCTCGTGGAGGCCGTCCGCGCCGCGTGGAAAGCCGGCGAGATCAAGGAATCGCAGGAGATCATCGCCTACCTGAAGCGGCACATCATCGCCAAATGGCCGCCCGCCGACCGTCAACTCGCCCAGGCCCCGCAAGGTCCGACCGTCGTCCTGGTCGCCGGCATCAACGGGTCCGGCAAGACGACCAGCGTCGCGAAGTTGTCGAACTACCTCAAGAAGCAGGGGCGGAAGGTGATCCTCGCGGCGTGCGACACGTATCGGGCGGCCGCCGGGCTTCAGCTTACGGAATGGTCGAAGCGCTGCGGCGTCGAGATCGTGAAGCACGAACAGGGGAGCGATCCCGGCGCCGTCGCCTACGACGCATGCGAGGCGGCCGTGGCGCGGCAGGCGGATATCCTGCTCGTCGATACGGCCGGGCGGTTGCATACGCAGGACAACCTGATGCGGGAGCTGAACAAGATTCAGCGCGTGGTGGAGAAGAAGATTCCCGGCGCGCCGCACGAGGTGCTGCTCGTTCTGGACGCCACGATCGGCCAGAACGCGATCAACCAGGCCCGCAGCTTCAGCGATCATGTCAAGGTGAGCGGGATCATCCTCGCCAAGCTGGACGGCAGCGCGAAGGGCGGCATCGTCGTGGGTATCCGCGACCAGCTCAACGTGCCGGTCAAGTTTGTCGGCCTGGGCGAGCAGATCGACGACATCGCCGACTTCGACCCCGAAGGCTTCGTCGCGGCGCTTTTTGCGGAGTAGCGCCATCCGCGTGCGCCCGCCGAGTCCGTGTCCTTCAACAGGATGGACGTGCAAACGTGCGACTCCGGCAACGGCGACGGCTGAGTCTCGCCCAAGCCGTGCTTCCCGCGAGACGACCAACAGGAGCGCCGAAGATGTCCGAGCAAGATGATGATTGGCGCCTCACGTGGCAGGAACCGCATCTCAAAGGAGTCGCGCTCATCTACATGCGTTATCGCCAGTACCCGGAGAACCCCAATTGGGACCACGACCATTGCGTGTTCTGCTGGAACGAATTCTGTATGGACGAGACATGCGATTCCCTGAAGGCGGGCTACTGCACCGAAGACGAGTACTACTGGATTTGCCCGCAATGCTTCGAGGATTTCAAGGACCGGTTCGGATGGCGTGTCATCGAGGCGAGCTCAGACTGACGGGCTTCGCAACCTGAAGGCAGCTCGGAGGAGGAGCACCTCACGGTTGCCTTCGCAGGCAGCCTCATGGTGGGCCGCTCTTGACCTGTTCAGCTGCGATCGTGCAGCGACGGCGTGGTATCGTTTCGCGCTCGCCGCCGGGGCGGGGCGACCACGGGGGGTCGGGGGGGTGGGGGGCGCGGGGCGCGGGCGACGGGGGGG
>CAZERK010000739.1:0-1569 GCA_964514515.1 uncultured Planctomycetaceae bacterium | reverse complement strand
CCGAATGCGTGGCTCAGCTGCGGTGCCTCAACAAACCCGCGACGGCGATGCGACTGGAGCGTGAAGCGCTCCTGTCGCGAATCCGACAGCTTGACGCGAGGTCCGTGCCCTTGCGGAGCCAGATCGAGGAAGCGAACCGCTACCGAAAGGACCTGGACCGCGAAGCGGAGAGGCTGGCCGAGTCGCAGCAGAAGCTGTCCGCCAAGGAGGAGTCGTTGCGGGTCGGGCTGGAGCTCGAGCGGCAGCGCCTTCAGACGCGACAGGCCGAGCTTCAGAAACGAGCAACCGATCTTGCCAAGGCGGCTCGAGAGAAGCGGTACTCGATCGAGGAGGAACTGTCGGCGCAGAAGGCGGTTCTCGATCAGAAGGAGGCCGAGATCAAGGCCCAGCGCGTCGCCATCGAGGAGACGGGCAAGGCCGAGTTGGAAGGCATGGCGGCGGAATTGGAGAGGATGCTCAGCGTCCGGTTGGCGGACATCGAAGCCGAGATGGCCACGAGACGCGCGGAGCTGGATACGAGCGTGAAATCTCTCAATCCAAATGGCGAGGCGGAAACGAAGGACTGGTTGGCGGGCATCGAATCAACGCTCGACGACGATCCTGTTTCCAGCTCGAACATCGAAACGGACTGGATGGATTCGATCCGTTCGCAGACGACCTCGGCAGACCGTCGAAAGCGGCTCGCCGCGCTTCGTGAGGAGATCAACGCCCTTCGCAGCGCCGTCGGGCGGATGACGACGAATCGAGATCGTCTCCGGCTGGACGGCATCGACGAGCCGACCGAACTGGACGCAGTCGCTGGATACGGCCATCGTCTGAGCGGGGCGACCGCGCCGGCCCTTCAAGCGACGAGCAGCGGGATGCAATCCGGCCTCCGCATGGGGACAACCGGTGGGTCTTCGGGTCCCGATACTGATCAGAAGACGACAGCGGCTGAGTCATCGGAGAACAAAGCGGAGCCGGCGCAGGCATAACGATGGGCCCATCGAGACAGGCCCCTCCCGCGGCGCGCCGAGCGCTTGGAAGAGAGCGGTTACGCCTCATCCGCAAGGCATGATCCGAAACAAGCCGTTGGCCGCGAGGGATCCGCTGACAAGGGGCGCGCTTGGGGTTGCCTCAGTACCGCTCGTCGGCAACGCCCGGACTGTAGTCCGGAGCTCCTTGGGTCGGGAGACAGTTCCTCAACGCGTCTGACAAAAATGGGACGGACGCAATTCGCGGTTGCGTGCGGCTCTACGGTGGTTGCGGCCGATCTGCCGCAGCGGATCGGTCGGCGTACAAGAAGGACAGCCGCGCCGTCGCGACGGCTCAGCCGCAGCGGACGCAGGCAACCGTAAACCGCCGCAGCCCCGGGCGAGGGCGCCGACGGTTGCGGGAGGCGGGGCGTCAACGGCGCCATGTCGGTTTCGTCAGACGCCTCAAAAATCGTCATGATCGCTCAGCCTCCGAACACGTGGTTCGGGCACGGCGCAAGGCGGTCCCGAGCATCCCGACAGCGCGGCAAGACGTCGGCAGTGTCGCAAGGCACGGAGTAGCTACGCAATGAGTCAAGCTCCGGGTAGCGAAGTC
>CAZERK010000738.1:0-1569 GCA_964514515.1 uncultured Planctomycetaceae bacterium | reverse complement strand
CAAGGCGCCAGGTCCTTCTTCATCTGGTCCGGCGTCAGGAGGCCGCTCTGCTTGTTTTGCATGAGATTGGAGTCCAACGCCACGAACCGCGCGTCGCCGTAGTCGAACCAGTAGTTCCGCTCCGGCGGGATGTCCCGCGGGCCGTTCATGGGCAGCACGAACGTGTCGACGAACGCCTGGCCCTTCTCCGCGACGTAATCGTGGTTGCCGAGGGTCGGCATGAACGGCGCGGAACGGATCATCGCGGTGTTGGGGACCCAGAAGTTCATCAGGTAGTCTTCGATCGCTCCGTCGGGATAAACCAAATCCCCGGTATGAATGACCAAGGCCGGATGGCGGTCCGCCATGATGGCCGCCAAGGCCGCCTGACCGTTGCTGCCGTTGCCGGAGTCGCCGAAGACGAGAAATCGAAAGGGCGTGCCGCGCGTGGCCGCCGTGGCGGTCTTGAACGGGCCGGCCAGCGTGATCGGCCGCCACAGCAGGCCCTTGTTCAGAACCGTGTAGGCATACGATGTTCCGGGCGTCAGGCCATCGAACGTGACTTCGTAGCGCGTTCCGTCCTTCTTTGCCGTTTGGGTTCTCGATGACCCGTCGGGCAGCGTCAGCCGAACGGCGCCGCGCGCGAAGTAGGCGTTCATGTTCCAGACGAACGCCAGCGCGTCGGGTTTCGGGATTTGCACCAGCGGCCCCGATATCAGCTTGGGCTGCGTCTTCTGATCGAACGCCACGCCAACAGCGATGAGCAGAATCAGCACCGCGACCGCGTTGCGGATCGGATGTCGTTGCTGCATCTTCGCCGCAGAGGCGTTCGGATCTGTCATCAGGCTCGGTCCTCCATCCCTTGCGGCGCCGGATTGTCACGACGCGGTGATTGCGATTGAGGGATCGGCTGCCGCGGATTATAGTAGGCGAATCACGAAGGGAGAACCAACGATGCCTTTGCCCGATGGAACACCCAGCATCGAGGAACTCGCCGAGCGCATCAACTCGATTCGGGACTCTCTTTGACCTCCCGAAGAAGCGAGAGTTCCTGCAATCGAAGGAAGTCCTGATGGCCGCGCCCGGCTTCTGGGAATCCGCGGATGCCCAGAGCGTCGTGGCGGAACTGAAATCGCTCAAGGCGCTCATCGAACCCGTCGAGGCGGTGGTTCGCCGCTTGGAGGACGCGGCCGTTCTGGCTCAACTCGCCGAGGAAGAGGACAACGACGACGCACGACGCGACGCCGACCGCGAACGGCTCGCGCTCGTCGGCGAGGTGGAGCGCGTGTCGTTGATGGCCCTGCTGTCCGGCCCGAACGACGACAAGGACTGCTACTTCAGCATCCAGGCGGGTGCGGGCGGTACGGAAGCCTGCGACTGGGCCGACATGCTTTTTCGGATGTACCTGCGGTTCTTCGAGCGGCGCGGCTACAGCGTGCAGGAGTTGGGGCGGAAGGACGGCGAGACGGCCGGCATCCAATCGGTCGACCTGCTCATCAAGGGGCCTTACGTCTTCGGCACGTTGAGCACCGAGGTCGGCGTGCATCGACTGGTCCGCATCAGCCCCTTCAATGCCCAGGGCAAGCGGCC
>CAZERK010000737.1:0-1578 GCA_964514515.1 uncultured Planctomycetaceae bacterium | reverse complement strand
GGGGCGTATCTGGGCCTGGATGAGGGTGAGTTGCCGTGAGGAGGCAAACGAAGCACCGCGTCCTTCTGCTCGGTCTTTTGGCGGTCGCGGTCGGAAGTGGATGCGCGGAGGGCGCTCGGACAACGTTCGATATCGAGGGACCGCGCGTGTACGTCTGGACACGCTTTGATCCGCAGCTTGTCCGCGAGTCGCTCGAAGTTGACGGACTGTCTGTCCGAGAGGAGGCCTGTGCCGAGGGCGGGCGTTTTGTGGTATGCGGGATAGGTTCCTTGAGATGGTCGTCTGTCGAAATCTCGGTAACGACCGCAGGGATCGTGGTAAATGGGGTCGTTGTTCAAGGGAGGCCCGATCAGTATTCGAACGTCGTAATCAATGAAGATGGCGAGGTCGTTCCGGGAGCATTCCTTCCATTTGAGCGTCCCTGCCCACCGTGGCGCTTTTGGTGAGAGGGCGCCCTGTTCACGGTAGGCGTTTAGCGGAGAAGGCGCGGGCTTCGCGACTGGAAAGCGGGCGGATGAGCGGACCATCAAGGCGGCGGGCGGCGGCGTGTTATTGAAGGGAATTCCATGTATGCGGTGTGCGCCGCGGTATACGGATTGCTCGCGTTGGAGGTGAGCGCCGACCTTGGGATAGCGATGCTGCTCTTGTGGGCAGCGGCGCTCCTCGGGACCGTGCTTTGGGCGCGTCGGCAACGGCGCATCGCCCGTGATCGACATGACCTCTGCGGCGGCTGCCTTCAGGTTGTGGACGACGTTTCCTCGGGTGTCTGCCCGAGTTGCGGCCGCAAGCTGGACGAAGTGGGCATTCAAACGAGCACGCCGACGTTGAGCAGGAGATCGAAACGGTTTGCCATCATTTGGACGGCGATTTTCCTGCTCGGCGCCTATCCAATCCTGTCCCTCGTCGGCATCGATGTGAGTTGCAGATGGCCGAGGGATTGCCCGAATGTGCGAGGCCTCACTTCGACCACGCCTGGATTGTCGTTGATCTCCGTTGCCGTGTTGCGTCCCCCAGACGCGCCGCGCGCCGGCATCGCGAGGCTGTTCATTCGCGACTTGGGCCGGGGGCTGATCGTCGATCTCGAAACGCTCACCTTTCTGGAAGAACTGGGCGACGACCGCTCGGCTTCGGTCGGGCAGACGCCCTTCTCCTCTTCCGCGTTTCTCGCCTGGCTGAAGGACGCCGGCGTCAACTCGGACGATCCAGCCGTGCAACTGGATGTCGAGGACCTGGTCCGCTTGCTTGAGCGCCTTGCGCGCGGCCAGACGTGGGACGAAGCGTCCGCCGGCGTGAGTCGTTTCCAAATCCAGAGGATGGTCCAAATGGGGCCGCCTGAACCGTGGTACTGGGAGATTGCCGTGCCGGCGTGGGTGCTGCTCTGGCTGTGCGGCATCTGGATCGGCGTCCGACGGCGATGGCCGACGGCAACTCTGCAACAGGAGGGCTCGTAGGGCGCGAGCGTCCGGGCATCCGATGAGATCCGTACGCACGGATTCGGCCACAACGCAGAACGCCATGCCGGTGCCTTGACGGCGTGATCTGGGCTTGGGTGTTGGTCGTCCGTCGGCTGACGTGGGG
>CAZERK010000736.1:0-1593 GCA_964514515.1 uncultured Planctomycetaceae bacterium | reverse complement strand
CGCGGCCGTGCGGGTGTTGTCGGGCCGGTCCGGCAAACGGTCCATGCGACGTGGGGGGACGCAGCCATGTGGCCGATCTCTGAGGACCACAGCCTGCGAAGATGGCTCGCCGGTTTGGTAGAAGGCAGCTTCCAAGCGGAAATCGGGCTTTGCGATCCGGCGCTGGTCGATTACGTCGTAGACCTTCTGATCGGCTTCTTGCACGTCGAGCGGATCAACCTTCTGTACGACGGCAGCGGCCGAGCCGTGGACGACGTTGCGGCGATGCTGCAAGAGGTCGAGCAGCTCACGAGCACGAGCGACGCCCGCCGGTTGCGACAGATTTATCGGCATATCGGCGACTACACGCTATTCTGGACCGGCGTCTATCCCGAGAACCTGCGACGGATGCATCGGCGGCACGCCCGTGACGGCCTGCTCGATTACTTCGACCAGGGCAAACGGTCCTACGCCATCGCTTCGAGCCTGAGCACCGCGCAGTCCAAGCCGCCCGCCATCGTTTTGCAGGCCTTGAGCGAGCAGTTCGAGTACTGTGTCTATGGGCTGGGTCTGGTGCGCAAGAGCTGGGAAGAGCAAAGCGACTTGCCGCCTCCGCCCGGCACGATTCTCGGCGTCTGAATCACCGTGCGCAATCCGGGGGCGCGCAGGTAGCGGTCCGTCGCGGCGGATCGGCCGTAGAATGCGCCGAAGCCGCGACTAAGCTCTCGACGGAAGTCATTGAAAGGCGCCGTCATGGTCGATCCCGATCCGATCGAAACACGAGAATGGCTCGAGTCCTTTCAGGCGGTCGTTCAACGAGGCGGACCGCAACGGGCCGCCTTCCTGCTCCAGCAGTTGCAGAGCTGGGCGCAAGCGGGCGGCATCCATCTGCCCAACTGCTTCAACACGCCGTACATCAACACGATCCCAGCCGACCGGCAGCCGCCGTATCCCGGCGACCGGGACATCGAACGCCGACTGAAAAGTTACGTGCGGTGGAACGCGATGGCCCTGGTCGTTCGCGCGAACCGCCGTTCGTCCGGCATCGGCGGGCACATCTCGACGTTCGCCAGCAGCGCCACGCTCATGCAGGTCGGTTTTCACCATTTCTTCAAGGCGAACACCGAGGAGGCGACGGGCGACCAAATCTACTTCCAGGGCCACGCTGCGCCCGGCATCTACGCCCAGGCTTACGTCGAGGGCCGCATCGAGGCGGCCCAGATGCACAACTTCCGCCGCGAGCTCGCCAAGGGCGGCGGGCTCTCCAGCTATCCCCATCCCTGGCTGATGCCGGACTTCTGGGAGTTCCCGACCGTTTCGATGGGGCTGGGCCCGATCTCGTCGATCTACCAGGCACGGTTCAACCGCTACTTGCAGGACCGCGGTCTGGCGGACACGGAGCGCTGCCGCGTCTGGGCTTTTCTGGGCGACGGCGAGATGGACGAACCGGAAAGCCTGGGCGCCATCACGTTGGCGTCCCGCGAGGGCCTGGACAACCTGATTTGGGTCGTCAACTGCAACTTGCAGCGTCTGGACGGGCCCGTTCGCGGCAACGGCAGCATCGTGCAGGAGTTGGAGGCGGCCTTCCGCGGCGCCGGATGGAACGTCATCAAG
>CAZERK010000735.1:0-1593 GCA_964514515.1 uncultured Planctomycetaceae bacterium | reverse complement strand
TCGACAGACGGGGATTGCGAATTCGCCGACCCGTGTACGAGATTGCTGTCGCGACGTTCGTCCGTCGCGCAGATCGTTGACGACCGCCAGGAGTTGTCAAACCTATGAGCGAAGCGGTAAGCCAACCAGCACCGGAGAAGGCGCCGGCCAAAGCGGCGGATACCGAGAGAGGCGCCAACCGGGAGTTCCTCGTCAGCGCCGCACCGCATCTGGCCGCCGGCTGGACCACGCGGCGAATCATGTTCAACGTGGTCGGGGCCATGTTGCCGATGTTGGTCGTCGCGCTCTGGCTCTATCGGCTGGACGCCGTCGTTCTGACGATCGCCGTCACGGCCGCCTGCCTGCTGACCGAAGCCCTGTTTAACAGGGCCCGAGGGCGCAGCCAGTCGTCCCTGGCGGACGGCTCCGCCATCGTGACGGGCATGATCCTCGCCTTCTCCCTGCCGCCCGGCATGAGGCCCTATCAGGCTTTCATCGGAGGCGTCGTGGCCATCGGTTTGGCGAAGATGGTCTTCGGCGGGCTGGGGCACAACCTGTTCAACCCCGCGATGGTCGGCCGAGCGTTCCTGATGGTCTGCTTTCCCGTTGCGATGACGACCTGGAGCGAGCCGGAGACGCTCAAGACGATCGGCGTGGACGCGGTGACGATGGCGACGCCGTTGGCGGCGGCCAAGTTTCATTCCGCGCCGCTGGCGGCCCTGGCGGATCTCTTCTTCGGCAAGGTCGGCGGTTGCGTCGGCGAGACCAGCGCCCTGGCGGCGCTCATCGGCGGGCTGTACCTCGTCTTTCGCGGCGTCGCTGACTGGCGACAGCCGCTCGGCATGTTGGGCGCGGCGGCGATCTTCGCCGCGATCGCCCATGCGGCGGCCCCGGACAAGTGCGCCGGCGTGCTCTATCACCTGACGAGCGGCGCCATGATGTTCGGCGCCTTCTTCATCGCGACGGATTACGTCGGGGCGCCCGTCACGCCGAAGGGGCGGCTGATCTTCGGCGTCGGCGTCGGCGTGTTGGTGATGGTGATTCGCGTCTTCGGCGGGTATCCCGAAGGCGTCATGTACGCGGTGCTCATCTTGAACGCGATGACGCCGCTCATCGAGAGGTGGACGACACCGACGCCGTTCGGCGGCAAGGTCCCGGCGTAGCGGCCAGGCTCCGCGTGCGCGCGGCCGCCGGAAGGACGGCGGCGAAGAGGCAGACATCGTGAAGAAGTTCATCAACGAATCATGGCTGGTCCTGGTCCTGGGGTTGGTATTCGCCAGCCTGCTCGCGGGCGCGCAGACAACGCTGTCCGAACGGATCAAGGAGAACCAAGAACGGGCGTTGGCCGAGGCTATCAGCGAGGTTGTGCCGGGCGCGACGAAGACGGAAGCGGTCCCGATCGCGGGCTACGACCGTCAAGTGTTCCGGTGCCTGGGCGACGGCGGGCAGCTTGTCGGTTGGGCGGTCGATGCCGTGGGCGTCGGCTTCGCGGACCGCATCCGCCTGGTCGTCGGCCTGTCGCCGGACGCCGCCAAGATCAGCGGCCTGAAGGTCATCGACAACGTGGAGACGCCAGGGCTGGGCAACAAGATCGCCGAGAGCGCCTGGGCAGGT
>CAZERK010000734.1:0-1606 GCA_964514515.1 uncultured Planctomycetaceae bacterium | reverse complement strand
CAAGTTCAAGACCTTCGGCTGCGGATCGGCGATCGCGTCGAGCTCGCTGGCCACGGAATGGGTCAAGGGCAAGACGATCGAGGAAGCCTTGACGATCAAGAATACGGAGATCGTGAAGGAACTGTCGCTGCCGCCGGTCAAGATCCATTGCAGCGTGCTGGCGGAGGACGCCATCCGTGCGGCGATCGAAGACGTTAAGCGGAAGCGAACCGAGAAGACGGGCGTCCCGGAGGCTGCCGCGGCGAGGTCCAATCAGCGATAGGATCGGGCGATTTCTCGGTTATAGGAGACATGAGCGATGCCAGTTGAATTGACGGAACGAGCCGCCAAGGAAGTCAAGACCATCCTCGATCAACAAAAACGCGACGCGGAGAACACGTATCTGCGCGTGGGCGTCAAGGGTGGCGGGTGCAGCGGCTTCTCGTACGCGTTGGACCTGACGGAGGTCAAGGGCGAGAACGACGAGCTCTGGGACAGCCGGGGCGTCAAGATGATTTGCGACCCCAAGAGCCAAATCTACCTGGAAGGCACAACGGTCGATTTCAAGGACGAAATCATGGGGCGCGGTTTCGTGTTCAACAATCCGAACGCGACCAATACCTGCGGCTGCGGCAGCAGCTTCACAGCCTAGTTTCCCGTTTGGAGAGAGGACCGTCGCTCGACGGTGATGCGGTGATCGAATAAGAGCCCGCCTGGGGAGCGTCGCACGGAGACCACCCAGGCGGGTGTTCTTTCTGGCCAGGACGAGAAACGGTTCCGCGACGGGAAGACCGAAGAAACGCGAACGGGCCCGCGGTAGGATTCGTGGCATGAGGCTGCCGCCGCCCCCCCCCACGCGATTCGCGCGAGCGGGCGAAGCCGGACGTCCAGGCCAGTCGAGGTGTTCGCATGACGGAGACCGCTGCAAAACAAGACGAATCGAGGTCGGCCGTGCCGACAAAATGCGCGACGTGCCAGGCGCTCCAGCAGGTGCCGTTTGCGTGCGACGACTGCCACGAGCTGCTGGCCCACGTCCAGGGGGCGGACTATTTCGAGTTGTTCGGCCTCCCGCGGGCGTACGAGCTGGCCCTGAACGTGCTGGAAGAGAAGTACCTCGCCATCTGCCGGAACATCCATCCGGACAAGTATGCGTCGGCTGGCGAAGAGATGCGGGCGTTTGCGTTGCGGGCATCGGCGTCGGTGAACAAGGCCTACGACGTGCTGAGGGACCCGTTGCACCGTGCGGAGTATCTGCTGGAGTCGATGGGCGGGAAGTCGGCGACGCAGGACAAGCGCGTGCCGCAAGACCTCCTCGGGCAGGTGATGATGCTCCGCGAGGAAATCGAGGAAGCCAAGGCCGCGGGCGACGAGCAGGCGATGCTCGGCATTCGTGAGAAGGTGCAGACCCGGCGTCGCGATCTGGAAATCCGGATCGCCGGCCTGTGCGTGATGCTGACGCAGGACGGCGAGCAGGGCAAGGACGAGCTTCGGCAACAGCTCAACGCGCTGAAGTACCTGAACAAGCTGCTGGCGTAGCCGGGCGGGCGTCGTTGCATGGGCCGTTGGCATCGCGGGCTTGGCGAGCCGACGGCTGGTTCCCGGTTCCCTCTCCCCCATCGGGGGAGAG
>CAZERK010000733.1:0-1610 GCA_964514515.1 uncultured Planctomycetaceae bacterium | reverse complement strand
GAGGTCGGCCGCTACCTGCGCGCCCCCGAATTACGCACGGTGATTTAGAAACGACATGTCGGGGCGACGTCCCGTCGTTTGGCCGCGACCCGAAGGGGAGCGCGTGCTGCTGGCGGCTACGGCGTCACGCGCGTGAAGGTCATCAATTGGTCCTGCGTGAGGCCTTCGCGGTCAAACGGCGCCACGATGTCGATCAGTCCATCTCGGTTGATGTCGGTGATCGCGCATCGTCCAATCCTGGCAGGCGGCTCCGTCGCCACAATCGTGTAGCCCAGCCAGTAGTCCTCGATATTGGAACCGCGCTGAGCGCCGACCATGGCCCCGGACGCCGACACAAAGCAGTCAAGCTCGCCGTTGTCGTCGAGATGAACAAGTTGAAGCTGGTCGATGGTGAAACCCGCCGCCAACTGCCGCATATTGAAGACTTCCCAGGGGAAGGTTTGCCGCGTCACGTTGGTCCAGCCGCCGGGTACGGCGGGCTCAGCCGGATTGCGGAACCATTGCACAAGCCGCAATCCCGCGTGCGCGACCGCCCCGTCCGGATCGCCGTCGCCGTCGATGTCGCCGCCGGCAATTGCGTCTCCTCCCGGATTGGCGGGCCCCACCTCGCCTTGTTGCCCGACCATCCTTCCGATCCACGAGGGATTCTCGTACCACCGCGTTTGATGGGACTTGGCCGATGGATACGACGCCACGACATCCAGGTCTCCGTCACCGTCGAGATCCGCCAGCTTCAGGTCCTTGATCGAGGCCACATCGGAGGCGATCCCGTCGCGGCCGTTGAGGCTCGCCCACGCCGTCCGGTCGCGCGCCGAGACCGCCGGCTCAGGGTTCTCGTAGAGTCGGATGTACTTGTCGTCGTCAATATTCTCGTCGCTCCGTTCCTCGTTTGAAGCCAGCACGATATCAGCGTCGCCGTCGCCGTCCATGTCCGCGACGGCGAAGGCGACCATGCCGGTTTCATCCGAGGGTAGGGCGCGCACGTCCGGGCCGACGCGCAAATCCAGGTTACGCTCGGTCCACGCGTAGGGGTCGGTTACATCCGCCGGCGCGAAGAGCAACACGAGCGCTCCGCGGAGGCTGCCGTTCTCCTCCGGGACGACGCCCGTGTCGTTGACCAGAACCGCGATGTCGTTTCGTCCGTCGAGGTCGAAGTCCGCGACGGCTAGGTCGATCATGATGGCAATCGGAGAACCGCCGCTAACTGTGATGGTCGTGAAAGATGCTCCCTGCCCATCGTTGAGGAGTATCTGGACGGGTTGGCTCTCATCAGAAGCCGAGACAAGATCGATCGCGTCGTTGTCATCGATCACGCCGTCCCCGTTGTCGTCGTTGAGCTGGGCGGCGATGACGACCTTGGCGCCGGCCGTCGCCTCCAACTGCGGATCGAACTGCTGTGAGACGTAGAACGGCGACGAGATGGCGCCCGGCTGGGACGTCGTGACGGTACCAACGCCGGACTGCGGCCCCCAAATCCCGCCCGGGCCAAAGAGCACGTACATCTCCGTGCAGCCGCCGGTGGACAGAAACACGACGTACGCCGCCAACCCGCGCGCCAATCTGCCGTTCAGTCGCATAGCAGCTCTCCGCAACTGAGGACTCTCATGAGC
>CAZERK010000732.1:625-1612 GCA_964514515.1 uncultured Planctomycetaceae bacterium | reverse complement strand
CATGCCACGCTAGATGACATCAGATGCAACGGACAGCGGGCGAGGCGTCGATCTGTCGGTGACCATCGGGAGGGTCCGGCTGAAGAATCCGGTCCTGACGGCATCGGGCACCTGCGGCTATGGGCCGGAGTACGCGCCCTACACGGACCTCTCCCGACTGGGAGGCTTCACGACGAAGAGCGTGACGTTCGAACCGCGCGCCGGCAATCAGCCGCCCCGGATCGTCGAAGTGCCCGGCGGGATGCTCAACGCGATCGGGCTCGCCAACGTCGGCCTGGACGAGTTTCTGAAACAGAAAGCGCCAGAAGCTGCCGGCCTGGGCACGGCGATGTTCGTAAACGTAGCCGGGCACAAGATCGAAGACTACGTTGAGATTTGCCGACGGGTCGACGAGATCGGAGCGGTCAGCGGCGTCGAGTTGAACGTCTCCTGTCCCAACGTGACGGACGGTCTCACGTTCGGGACCGATCCGGGGCTGCTCCGCGAGTTGGTCGCGGCCGTCCGACCCGTCGTGCGGCGAGGCGTACTGATCGTCAAGCTGACGCCGAACGTGACGGATATCCGCCAGACGGCACGGGCCGCGGTACAAGGCGGCGCCGACGCCCTGTCGATGGTCAACACCTTCCTGGGCATGGCCATCGACATCGACCGGTGGCAGCCCGTTCTGGCCAATCGCTTCGGCGGCTTCAGCGGACCGGCGATCAAGCCGATGGCGATCTATCTCGTTCATCGCGTCTGGTGCGACGTGGCACGCGAGGCCGGCGTTCCGATCATCGGCATGGGAGGCATCTGGACTTGGCAGGATGCGGTCGAGTTCCTGCTGGCAGGCGCCAGCGCCGTATCCGTCGGCACGGCGACGTTCGTCGACCCGACCACGCCGATCAAGATCATCGACGGCATCGCCGCGTACCTGCGCAATCGAGGTCTCAATACGGTCAAGCAGCTTGTCGGCAGGACCTACGACATCGACGCGCCCGGCATCATCGC
>CAZERK010000732.1:0-615 GCA_964514515.1 uncultured Planctomycetaceae bacterium | reverse complement strand
GGTCAAGCAGCTTGTCGGCAGAGGCGTCGCGGCTCCGAGCTGAGATGCAGTTTCGCGACGCCAAGGGACCCCGGACTTCAGTCCGGGCGGCGTCGCCAGCGGGCGGTCGCAAACAGCTTCCAAGCAGTCGCGCATGACGACCCGCCGAACACGTTCAATCTGCCGGCCTCTCGCAATCGGCGGAGCAGCTTTCGGGACGCTGCAAGGCGCATCCTGCCCCGCGCTGCGGTATTGCAGCGTTTCTCGTTTGAGTGTGGAGTCGCCTCCGTGGGGGCGATGCAGTTTCGCCAAGGCTGACCTGTCGCCCTGTGCGTCGGCCGCAGGGGGCCGACGCTACATGCAAGCGCAAACCGATACAAAAAGCGAAGCTGCTTGCGAACGAATTCGAATCTGCAGCGTCCTGTTGAACCGATCTGCGCCGAACCGTGGCGTTCCCGGCGCCGGGACAGCCGACGCGTGCAGGCATTGAGCGCCGCTGCGAACATGCGTCGCCCACAGGGGGGCGACGCTACTCGGAAGCACAAAGCGTTCCAGCGTCATAAGAGACGACGTCCGGGCGCGACGAGCGCGTGAGAACGGTGCCGACGCGCCCGCCAACCGGCCCACCCAGCGGAG
>CAZERK010000731.1:1356-1615 GCA_964514515.1 uncultured Planctomycetaceae bacterium | reverse complement strand
CCACCACGGGCCATCGGACGCGAAGGGAGTCGTGGGCAGGGGCCAACACTGCCCCGACCCCGCGGCGGCCTTTGGCGAGTTCGACGGAGCGGGCTCGATCATGTTTGCTGCCACCTTGAGTCCGGCGCGGACGATCAGTTCCGGCGGGAGCGTCTCGTACGTCCGGCCGGCCACGATGGTCGTCCGACAATCGCTCTCGCCGCAACAGCCGCTGCACTTGCTCATTCCCGAAGTGGCACCGAGGCCCTCCTCCCGCGGC
>CAZERK010000731.1:0-1346 GCA_964514515.1 uncultured Planctomycetaceae bacterium | reverse complement strand
GGCCCCGTTGCCCAGGTGCAGGACGATCGAGTTGACCTCCTCCAGCGGCCGGCCGCCTACCCAAATCCGGTTGGATTGGCTGGGGTCAGCCTTGAACTGCTGGGGCGTGAGTGTCTCCTTCACCACGGAGACGCGGATGCCCATGGGTGCAAGCGAAGCGGACAATGACCGGCGTGCCTCCTCGATCGACTGCTCGGTGCTAGCGCAGCGGCTGCAGGTGTCCCCGCTGCTATCCGTGAGCCGTACCCAACGGATAACGAGCGTGTTCGAATCCGCCGGATCAGCCGATTGGTTCTTCGGACCGGCACAGCCCGCGCTGCAGGAAAGCGCGAGCACAGCGCAACACACAAGGTATCGGCGAGTCGAACTCTGATTCCTGTTCACCTGTTGCCTTTCCTGAGCCTTGCGGCGGCTCGCCGATTCGCGAACCGCGTATCGGCTCGTGGCTAATGATCTGGCCGAATCCCCGTTAACGCCCTCAGACGCTGGGACCGGTCTCCAGTTCGCCGTTCTGTGAGATTCTCCCTTCGATTAGCCTGAGCACTCGTTTGGCCCGGGCGGCGGCGCGCGGATCGTGCGTCACCATGACGATGGTGCGACCTTCGCGGTTCATCTCCTCCAGCAGGTCCAGGATCTGCCCCCCCGTCTCAGGGTCCAGGTTGCCCGTTGGCTCATCGGCCAGGATGATCTCCGGATCGTTGGCCAGTACGCGGGCCAGGGCCACTCGTTGCTGCTGGCCGATGCTGAGTTCCGGTGGCTTGTGGTCGAGCCGATCGCCAAGGCCAACGCGAGTCAACAGGGAAGTCGCCCGTTCCTTCTGGGCGATCTCCTCGAGGCCCGCCAAGTAGAGCGGGATTTGCACGTTCTCCAGGGCTGTCAGGTAAGGCACCAGGTTGAACGTCTGAAAGACAAAACCGATCTTCCTCCGTCTCAACTCGGCGCGCTCGTTGGGCGACAAGTCGTACAACGAGTCGCCGTTGAGGGATACCTTTCCGGCGGAGGGAGAGAGCATGCCGCCCAGGACAAGAAGCAGGGTGCTCTTACCGCTGCCGCTGGGGCCGACCACCGCCACGAAATCGCCCGGGGCGATTTCCAGCGAGGCTTCGTCCAGGGCCGCCACGGTCTTTCCGCGGTGCAGGTAACTCTTGCTGACGGTTTCTAATCGCATACGGCCTCATACCTCCTGCAGGGTTGCGCACGGGTCGAGCCGCGCCGCCCGTCGCGCCGGGAAGAAGCTGGCCAGCAGCGCAATCGCCACAGAAATGCCGATCGCCCACAAGACGAGCATCGGCATAGGCAGTACCGGGATCCCGGCCACGCGCGGCCCGAGACCCCCAGCCAGACCG
>CAZERK010000730.1:0-1618 GCA_964514515.1 uncultured Planctomycetaceae bacterium | reverse complement strand
GCGCATGTGCGCGACGCACTTTCTGCACCGCCAGGGTCGCGTGGTCATCCGCATCTTCCCGCACAAGAGCGTCTCCGGTAAGCCGTTGGAGACGCGCATGGGCAAGGGCAAAGGCGAACCGGAGTACTGGACCTCGGTCGTCAAGCCCGGCACGATTCTGTACGAGATCGGCGGTGTGGAGGAGAGCGTCGCACAAGCTGCGCTGCGGCGCGTCGCTCATAAGATGCCGTTTCGTTGTCGGTTTGTGCGTCGGCGGCATGCGTTCTGAGGTGGGAGCCGGGCGAGATGAAGATCGGCCACATGCGAGAGCTGAAGAGCGAGGAGCTGCATTCGGAGTTGGACAGGCTGCGGAGGCACCTGTTCGACCTGCGAAGTCAGGCCGTCACGGAGAAGCTGGAAGACACGTCCCAGCTCACGAAGACGAAGCGGGACATCGCCCGCGTCTTCACGGTGTTGCAGGAGCGAGGCGAGCGGGACGTGGAACAACAGCAGTACCACATGGAATCGGTCGGTTCGGCGAAGAAGAAGTAAGACGGGTTCGGCGGCGGCGCGGGGTCGCCGCACGATGCGAGTAGTCGGACGGGATGATGATGGCCCAACCAGAGAAGGCGGCGACAGGCGACGGCGCGGGGGCGAAGGCGCGCGACAAGCGACGAACGCGGATCGGTGTCGTGGTCAGCGACGCCCGCAACAAGACGATTGCGGTGCGTATCGATCGGCTGATCAAGCACCCGAAGTACGGCAAGTACATGCGCCGTTGCAGCACGCTGCATGCGCACGACGAGAAGGGCGAAGCAGCCAACGGGGATATAGTCGAGGTCATGGCGTGCCGCCGGATCAGCAAGACGAAGTCCTGGCGGCTCATCAAGGTTCTGCGGAAGGCCGTCGAGGTCTAGCTGGGTGCCCGGAAGATGATTCAGGCGGAGAGCATTCTGGATATTGCGGACAACACGGGCGCCAAGCGAGCCCTGGTTATCCGCGTGTTGGGCGGGTCGACGGGTCGCGCTCGGTTTACTCGGCGGACGGCCGGCGTGGGGGATATCGTGGTTTGCTCGGTCCGCAAGGCCTTGCCGAACAGCGAGTACTACGTCGGTCGGACGCGGAAGGAGCGGCATTCGCGGCGCGTGGTGAAGGCCGTCATCGTGCGAACGAAGACCGCGACGCGTCGTCTGGATGGCAGCTACGTTCGCTTCGCCAGCACCGCGGCGGTCATCAGCGCCGAGGAGCTGCATGCCACGGGCACGCGCATCGTCGGAGCGGTGGCGCGGGAGCTGCGCGAAAAGGGCTTCATGAAGATCGTCTCGTTGGCCAGCGAGGTCGTTTGAGGGCGTCGACGCGTCGTGGACCGACGGCGTTCGGCACGCGTGGGTGCGAGAGGTAATCGAGATGGCGGCGAAGGTGCGGAAGGGCGATCGCGTCGAGGTGATCAGCGGCGATCACAAGGGCGAGCAGGGCAAGGTGCTGCGTATCGACCCGAAGAACCAAGCGGTGGTGATCGAGGGCGTCAACCTCGTCTACCGCCACCTTCGCCGAAGCCGACAGCACCCCCAGGGCGGCCGGATTCGCAAAGAGGCGCCGGTTCATCTGTCCAACGTACTCCCGGTGGACCCGAAGACGG
>CAZERK010000729.1:0-1622 GCA_964514515.1 uncultured Planctomycetaceae bacterium | reverse complement strand
GCCGGTTTCGACGTCCCCGCGGCGAGCCGCGATTTCGCGGAGCGGGTGCTGGCGATCCTCGATCTGGAGGCGCAGACGCTGAGCATCGAGCACGTCGATCCCGAACGCGTGCGGCAATTGGAAATCCCCCGGCTGCGCGTGCTCTCCGTCGCCCGGCACGGGAACAAGATCAGGATCGGCCACCTTCGCGGAAACCGCTTCCGCATCAAGCTGCGAGACGTCGCGGCCGAGCGCGTGACGGACGTCCGGGCCGTCTGCGACGTGCTGGTGAAACGCGGCACGCCGAACTACTTCGGGCAACAGCGGTTCGGGCATCGCGGCGATTCGTGGGAGATCGGCCGAGCCATCCTCCAAAACGACCCCAAGACCGTGATCGACCTCATGCTTGGCAGGCCGGCCCCGCACGCTACCGGCGACGTCCTGAAGGCAAGACAACTCTACGAGACGGGAGACTACGCAGCCGCCGCCCGTGCCTGGCCCTACGGACTACGCGATTGCGTCCGCGCCTGCCGGACGATGGCCAAGTCCGGCGGCAAACACCGGAAGGCCTTCTTCACGCTCGATACCCGTCTGAAGAAGCTGTTCGTCAGCGCATATCAGTCGTACCTGTTCAACAAGGTGCTCGCGGCCCGAATCGATGAGATCGATCAGGTCCGGCCCGGCGACTTGGCGTACAAGCACGACAACGGATCGGTATTCCGCGTCGAGGACGCCCCGGCTGAGCTGTCACGGGCAACGGCGTTCGAGATTTCCCCGACCGGGCCGATCTTCGGCTGCAAGATGACGCAGGCGCAGGGGCCGGTCGGCGAACTGGAGCGATCGGTCCTGGACGCCGGGCCGGTCGGACTATCGGACTTCGCGGCCGTGCGAGGCATGAAGTGCCACGGCGCCCGTCGGCCGCTTCGCTTCCGCCTCATGGACCTGGAGATTGATACCGGCGTCGACGAGCACGGCTACTACGTCGAACTCGGCTTCCGCCTCGACGCCGGCTGCTACGCGACGATGCTGCTGCGCGAGATCAGCAAGGAGCACCTGCACGAAGGCCTGGACGAGGAAGGCCCCCCGTCCGTCGAAGACTGATCGCCCGACGCGCCGCGCCGTGATGGCCGCCATGAAAGCCACCTGCCTCGGCCGACGCACCCGCCAATAGGAGCCGCCAGCCATAAGAGCCGCCGGCCTTGGCCGGCGGGCGGTCTCCACGATGTGTCATGCCGCTGCTCGCCTGGCGTTGCCACCCCTCGGCCAAGGCCGGGTGCGTGTTTAGCGAGAGAAACTCTGTCATCGCCGAACCGGCGCCCTCAGATCAGAGCCGCGCGCGTGAGCAAGCGGTCCCGCATCAACATGGTTTGCCGCTCGGGACAATCGTCCGTCGCCCGGGCCATCTCCCGCCTGTTCGTGGCGCCGCACGGACGGAAGTCCGGGGCTCTTCGGCGGCATGAGCCAACCCGTTGAGGTCACGGTCCCAACGGAACCGCACACGCTGAACACGTACGAGGCCGAGGGCTCTCGAAGAAACCCAAACGGTGCCAGGCACGCGAGAGCGGATTCTCGCACGAGCGTCTCACGAGCCATGCAGCGCCCTGCAAGACCGATTTGCGCCCGGCCGTAGCGTCGGCCCCCTG
>CAZERK010000728.1:0-1623 GCA_964514515.1 uncultured Planctomycetaceae bacterium | reverse complement strand
CCGCGCCGCCGCCATCGCGAAATCGTCTTCGTGGAGACGTTGAACCGTGCCGCAAGTTGGAGGGCGTCGAATATATCGCCGCCGGCAGTCGCGGCCGGCAGCGGATGATCGGCGGTCAAGGCGTCCAAGAGGCTCACGAGGTCGGCGATGAGGCCCTTGCCGTCGAGCAACGCGTCCGGCGTGCGGCGAGGACGGTATCCCGTGATCTGAAAACAGACGAACGAGTAGGGATACGCCCGCTCCGGCTCGACGAGCTCGATCGTCCTTTGGATGCCGGAGGCCTGTTGAAGCCGTAGGCGCAGCGGAGACAGCGTCAACTCGTGAGCGAGTTGGGCAATCAACGCATGGTGGTACGGCTTCATGGCGGCCTCCGCCGCGGCGTGTTCTAGCAGTGTGCTCTCGGGAGGGCCGGCGGCAGCTTGTCCTCCGGCGATGTCAATCCCGGCGGGCATATCCGTGGAAGGACGCCCCTTTGAGGCAGTAACTGGGGCGTTGAAGGACGCGCGTCGGGTCCGAGGCGTTCCGCCGCGCGCACCCTCCACGATCTACTGTAATCTACCAGATTATCAGCCTGGGAACGCACCAAAGTCAAGTCGCCGACCGAATTCTGTCCGAATGCACCCATCAGTCGGCATGACCGACCGCTGCGTCGCCTGCCTTTCGGCCGCCCGACGTGCCAGGCTGGTGGCTCGGGAAGCGGAGCAAACCGGCTGCTTCTGCCCGAAGCCCGCCCTGCGATCGGTGCGAGGTTTGTGGCTGACAGTCTCGGCTCCGCTCAGCCGCGGCCTGACTTAGAGACCGAGCTTCTCAATCCGATGTCGGAGGCCGCCGCGGGTCAAGCCTAAGATGCGGGCCGCCTCGGAGATGTTGCCGCTCGTCTGCTGAAGGACCGTCTGGATCGCTCGGCGCTCGATGGAGGACAACTTCCAATCCCCGTCGCCGAGCGCCTGGCCGGACGAGGGCAGCGGGGACTGGGCTTCCAATTGACCCTCGGGCTGAATCGCAAGCACGCGGCCTGAGATGACCGGCAAGTCCGAGATCAGAACGGCCCGTCGCAGCACGTTTGCCAACTCCCGGATGTTCCCGGGCCATGGCGCGTCCACAAGAAACTGCGCGGCTTCGGGCGAGAGCGCCATCCGCTGCTTGCGATACTTGCGGCAGAAGCGATCGAGAAGCTGTTCGGCCAGACGCAGGACGTCCTGGCCGCGCTCACGGAGCGGCGGAAGCTCCAGGCAGAAGACCTTCAAGCGGTAGAAGAGGTCCGCCCGGAATTCGCCACGATCCGTCTTGGCCTGAAGATCGGTGTTTGTGGCCGCCATGACCTGGACGCGGGCGACGCGCTCCACCGTCGAGCCGAGTCGGCGGAAGCGTCCGCGTTCGATGGCGACGAGCAGCTTCGCTTGCGTCGCCAGAGGCATGTCGCCCACCTCGTCGAGGAAGAGCGTGCCGTCGTTGGCCATCTCCAACAGGCCCTTCTTCATCGCGGCGGCGTTGGTGAAGGCGCCAGGCTCGTAGCCGAAGAGCTCCGACTCGAAGAGCTGTTCGGGGATCGCCGTGCAGTTGACGTGGATGAACGGGCCTCGGGCGCCACGGCTGCGATGGTGGAGGTAGCGAGCAAGAACC
>CAZERK010000727.1:0-1626 GCA_964514515.1 uncultured Planctomycetaceae bacterium | reverse complement strand
CGGCGCGCGCCCCTTCGGGTCGCGGCTAAACGGGGTCTGTCCGCATCGGCGGCGACAGGCGGGGCGATCGCGGTGATGTCGGCATCGCGCTCTCCTTCGGGTCGCGGCTAAGCAAGGACCGCGTGCCGAGGCCGTACCCATCGCGGGTCGCGGCTTGACGGGCTCGTGCGCGTCGGCGTCGCGGTCATGTGCGATCGCAAGCGCGGGTGAATTCGTCGAGCGCGAGAAGCAGAAAGTGCGTCGCGCGAGCAAGTCTGATCGCTTTTTTTCCGAGCCCTTGATGGCGCGGTTGATTGCCAACGCTGGCGAGGGTTCCGACACGTCTCCCGGGCCGGGGGCGGCGCAAAAATGTTTTGGGTCGGTCGCGCATTTCTCGCCGATATCAAGGGGCCGAACCAGACGGTTGTGGTTTCTTCTTGGTCAGGCAGGAGGCCTGACCGCGGACGCAGCGATCCAGGGATGGATTGGGTCCTCCCGGCGCCGGTCGTCTTTGGCGGCCGGCGCCAGGAGCGCAACTCGATGCCCTCCCGGTGGTATCGCGGCTCCTCGTGAGGCTCAGGATGAGCGAGGCGACGGATCAAGCAGCTTCCCCTATACCCGCCTCGGGACTCTGGCAAATCCCGCTATTGGCCGCGGGCGTCGTCTTGTTCGGCGTCGGCGCATATCGGATCGTCGCGGCCCATCAGCCCGTCACGTTTGAAGAGGAGTTGAATCGCGTTGAGCGGTTGCAAGGCGCGCGATCGCTCGCGCGAGCGAATGCCTATTTGGTCGACCTGTTGAAGGAGGAAGATCGGCCAACCGAGCAGCGAGCAGAACTGCAGCGCCGCCTTGCGAGGACCATCTATCTGGCCGAGGCGGACATGCAGTCGCACGTCCGCAAGAATCTCAAAGCCATCCTGACAAACTATCAGGCGGCGAATCGCTTGGGGGCGATTCTGGACGCCGCGGATTGGTGTGCGCTGGGGGATGCGTATCGGTGGATGAAGAGCGATCAGGAGGCGGAGCATGCCTATCGGCAGGCGTTGCGGCTGCAGCCGGAACGGCCGGATCGAATTCGCCGGCAACTGCTGGAGATGCGGCTTCCGCCGGACCGCGTTACGGGGCTCGAGCTGTCGCCGGCATCGTTGGAGGATCTGGACGCCATTCTGCGGGGTGAGACGACGACCGGGGGGAACGTTCTCGCCGCTTCGCCGGACAACTGCCTCTGGGCGATGGAGCGGAAGCTCAACTGGCTGCTGGAGCACCATCAGGCGGCCGAGGCGAGGCAGCTCGTGGAGGAGGGCGAGGCCCAATTGAAGGGGGCCGCCGAGTATCTGGCCCTGCCTTATCTGGAGGCGATGGTGCTGCGGCAGGAGGGGCAGCCGGAGGAAGCCGAGACCGCCCTCAGGGCTTTGCTGAACCAATGGCACACGCATGATACGCTTTGGGCCAAGGCCATGCTGCTGTTGGGCCGGCTGCAGCAGGAGGACGATCGGCCGCAGGCGGCCCTGTCGCTCTACGAGTCGGTGACCGGCGCGTTCCAGTCGGGCTGGGTTCATGACGCCTGCGTCCTGGGCCAGGCGGAATGCTTGGCGGCCCTTGATCGATTCGATGGGTCGTTGGAGATGTTCGCTTCGCAGAAGGACC
>CAZERK010000726.1:0-1634 GCA_964514515.1 uncultured Planctomycetaceae bacterium | reverse complement strand
GTCCGACGAGACCATCGCGGCCGTGCAGTCCAAGGTCATGCTCTGGAACGACAGGGGCCGGATCAACACGATCGGCAACCGCATGCATTACCTGGGCGTCGGCTTCACCGGCGAGTGCGGCAAGCCGGACCATCCGGCGCCGCCGGGCGACATTGGCTTCGCTTCCGGCGCGGCCATGCTGCTGCGGCTCTCCGCCCTCGCCGAAACCGGCCTCTTCAACAAGGCGTTCTTCCTCTACCAGGAGGACGCCGATCTGTGCTGGCGTCTGCGCTTGCAGGGCTATCGCATCGTGCTGGCCCCGCAATCAGTCGTTTATCACAAGTACGTCTTCTCGCGATCCAGCAACAAGCTCTACTACCTGGAACGCAATCGCTACTTGATGTTGCTCCAGAATTGTCGCCTGCGGACGCTCTTGGCCGTCTTGCCGCCGCTGGCCGCGATGCACGTCGGCATGATCGTGCATTCGCTGCTGAACGGTTGGGGGCGCGAGCAGCTCCGGCTGCACGCATACTTCGCAAGATGGCGGAATTGGCGAAGGCTGCTGGCGACGCGACGACGCATCCAGGCAAAACGAAAGACGCCGGACCGTGACATCGCGCGGTATTGGTCCGGGACGATCGACTTCGACGGTCTCGACAGCCCGCTGGTGCGATACGTCGTCAACCCCCTGCTCGCGGCGTATTGGCGCCTGATCCGGCCCGTCATCCGGTGGTGATGCCGAATCCAGTTCGGATGTCTTGCCTAACCGAAATGACCGGGGACGGCGTTGCCCGCCGCGCAGCCGCCCACGGGCCAGGGCCGCGCGGCTCTCGACGCGCGGCAAGTCAACCGTCTGATGCTGGAATCGGCTGATCGCCTGACGTGGACCGCGATTCAATCGCCCGGGTGATCGCGCCGCGAAGCGCATCGACGCCGAACGGTTTCTCGAGAATCTCCAAACCGGCCGTCTCTCTCTCCGCGGCGCGCAGCCTCTCTTCCGGATAGCCCGTGATGATGATCGTCGCAACGCGCGGAGACTGTGCCTGGAGCCGCTTCGCGACAGCCAAGCCGTTGACGCGGCCCTTGAGCAGATAGTCCACGATGAGCAATTCCGGGGCGAGCCGACGGCCGATCTCGACGGCGGCCTCGGGACTCTCGGCGGTCTCCACCCAGTGGCCGTCCCAGGTCAGCATCTCGCTGAGTTGCCGCCGATAGGATGCTTCGTCCTCGACGATGAGTATGCGTGCCATCCCTGCCTCCACGACAAGAAGTCAGCCGACGGCCGCCGCCTCTGCCGCTCCGCCAAGCATCCGCTCGCACGCTCGAGCGGTCCCCAGCGAGGCTCATCCATCCGAAGCGGGCGGCTTGCGAATCTCGTCGGACGCCCGCTGGCCGCAGACGCGCTCGAGCAAATCCAGCACGTGATCCAAGTCCAACGGCTTTCGCAGGATCGTGTAGGCTGTCCGGCGCACCGCCTCTCGGGCGATCTCCTCAAACTCCCTCTCCATGCCGATCAACATGATGGCAGTCGACGTCGGCGTGAGGCGTTTGATCGCCAGGTAGAGTTCCAGGCCGTTCATCGACGGGAGCTTGGCGTCGATGAAGCTGATGTCGAAGCGGATTTGCTCGACCAGTTCCAGGGCCGCGTGGGGCGA
>CAZERK010000725.1:0-1648 GCA_964514515.1 uncultured Planctomycetaceae bacterium | reverse complement strand
CCTCCTGATCGGGTTGGCGGATAAGTCGGTTCGGACGCCGAAGGACGTTCAGCCCCTGAGCACGCTCGGCATCATCCCGACCAGCGACGACGACGAGGTCGAGATCGAGCGGGCGGAGACGGCCTGTCTCGATGCCCCCCACTCGATCGTTGCGGAGGCGTTCAGGAATCTGCGCGCGAACTTGTTCTTCAGCGCGCCGGCGGAGCAACAAGGCGTTGTCCTGGTGACCAGTCCGAGCGGCGGCAACGGCAAGACGACGGTGGCGACGAATCTAGCGACCGCGATGGCAATGAGCGGCCGCCGCGTACTGCTGATCGACGCGAACTTCCGACGGCCCGGCCTGACGAAGCTGTTCTCCGACATGCGGGAAGAAGGGCTGAGCAACGGCCTGATTGGGCAGGGCCGCCTGTCGGATCTTGTGTCCCCGACGTCCGTGCCGGGCCTGGACGTGATGAGTTCCGGGCCGATTCCGCCGAACCCGGCGGAATTGCTAGGCGGCAGCTATCTGCGGGATATTCTCGTTGACGCCAGGTCGCAATACGACCAGGTTCTGATCGACGGCCCGCCGATCCTCCTGGTCAGCGACGCGATGGTTCTGGCGGGCGCGGCCGACGGCATCTTGTTGGTGTGCCAATATCGAGCGACATCGCGCGGCGCCTTGCAGCGGTGTCGAGCACAGCTCGAGGGTATCGGCGCCCGCGTGTTCGGCATCGTTTTGAACTTGGTTGAATCCAGGGCCGGCGGCTACTTCAGGAAGCTGTATCGCGAGTTCTACGAGTACCAGGAGCCTGAGGAGGGCGAGGAAGGCGCGGTCCGCAAGCGCTTGGATCTTCAAGCGGCTGTTACGCCGTTTCAGCCCTCCGAAGTCGATCGTGGCGGCGGTGGCGCGGAGGATGAGGACCGAGAGCCGCCAGAATCGCCGGGACCACCGGAGCCGCCGGGACCTCCTCCGACGGGTGGGGGTCGGCCTCGACCGAGTTCTGGCGCTCCGCCAGCGACGGCGTCGCTAACCGACCGTGAGGCGGTGAGCGAAGTCGTCCGCGACGAGGATTCGGCGTTCGACGAGGAAGCCGAGCGGAGGACGCAGTCCTCGGAGGGTTCGCTTGGGGAGACGCTGCCGCAACTCGACGACGAGATCGAGAAGTTCGGCGCGGACCATGACTTTGGCGACCTCCTGGACACCGATGACGAACTGAGGCTCGAAGATTTGGATCTTCCGGAGGATTCCGGACCTCTCGATCGAGCGTCTCGGGACGACGACGAGCCCCGGCCGCCGGCCTGACGGCGGCATGGCACCTGGCCCGCCAAGGCTACAAGGTCAAGATCTACGAAGCAGGCTCCCAGCCGGGAGGCATGCTGCGCTTCGCTCTCCCTCCGTACCGGCTGCGCAATGAGGTTGTGGACCAGGACGTCTCCAACGTGCTGGCGGCCGGAGTGGAGATCGCCACCGACTCCCGCGTGGACGATCTGGAGGCCCTGCGCGCCGAGGGATGGGACGCCGTCATCGTGGCTGTGGGCACGCACCAGTCGACGAGGCTGCGAGTGCCCGGTGAGGATCTGCCGGGCGTCATGCGGGCCACCGAGTTCCTGAAGGCCGCCAAGCTGGGCGAGGAAGTGGACCTCGCCGGCAAGCGGGTCGGGGTCATCG
>CAZERK010000724.1:0-1651 GCA_964514515.1 uncultured Planctomycetaceae bacterium | reverse complement strand
GCTCAGGTGGAAGCGCTCGATGCCGTCGCCGCGCATCTCCTCGCCGACGGCATTGAGTTCGTAGTTCCCCCACCACGACAAGGTCGTCACCTCGCCGCCCCGGCATTGCCAGTCATCCGCGAGCACGGTGAAGTAATGCTCGTCCGCGTCCGACCAGTCGTGGGCATGGAGGCCGGGCAGGCTGACGTCGGGCCGTTGCTCCCATTTCGTGGGCCACCAGAGGTCGGACGGCGCGTCGAAGCCTTCCCATTCGGGAATCAGGCTGTACGGCGGCTGCCGCCATTTCGCCTCCATCTCCGTGGGTTCCTCCGTCGTGAGCTGGAACGCCATGTCCCAGCCAACACCCTGGGGATAGGTGATCGGGTAGCCGGAGCCGTAGAGGCTGCCGATGGTCGGCGCCGTCGGGAACATGATGACGACCGCGGCGTCCGGTGCGGGCGACTGCGGATCACGTGGCCGCGTCTTCCAACCAAACGGATACTCCGGCGGGTCCTCCGGATAGACGGCGGAGATGCTCACCCAGTAGATGTTCTCGCCGTCATCCTGGCGGAACCATTCGTCGTCCTCGAGGTAGCAGTCGAACTTGAAGCAGGCCTCAGGCGGCATCCCCACCTGGCGCGGATCGATGTCCCACCCCACGAACCGCATCTCCGGTTCGACGCACAGCTTCTCCCAGACGACGACGCCGGGATGACTGAACGGCGTCTGCCCGCCGGCCGGCACGTCCGTCCAGATCGCGAGGTGGAACACCATCGGCCGCGGCATCGGCGGAGGTTCCTCTTCGCTCCATCCGATGAACGACCCCCACCAATGGATGTCCGTCACCGGCGCGGGGCTCATGCACCGCCAGTCATCGGCGACGATCTGCGTTTCAATCGCCATTTCGCCGTACACCGACCACTCGTTCCAGCCGTTGAAAGCGTTCGGGAGTTCGTGGGCGTGCGGCGGCTGCGACCATTTCAGATCCGCCTCGCCATAGAACACCGAGGCGATTTCGAATGCCAGGTCGCTGTACTGGTCGGTCGGCCATTCGATCGACTGCCACGGGCTTGACATCGGGTAGGACTGCTGGGCGGCGGGACAGTTGATCGGCCAGAAGTCGCGCTGCGCCTCCTGCCACCGCCAGAGCGGCGGATCGGTCGGGTCAGCCGAGATCGCCGTGACGTCGAGCCAGTAGGCTTCGCCCGCCGTCTGCGGGAAGCCCGCTGGCAGTACGAACTTGTACCGATAGATTCGACAGCCCTCGAGCTGGACCAGACCGGTGTCCCGCTCCAGCGTCACGACGAACGGCACGTCGTATCCCCAGACTTCGGGATCGCGCGGCAGGCACCAGGGATGGCTCGGAATGTTGGTATGGATGCTCAGGTGGAAGTAATCGATGCCGGCGCCGCGAATCTCGTCGCCGTTCACGTCCGTCTCGTAGTTGCCGTACCACGCGACGTAGTCCACGTCGCCGCCGGAGCAAATCCAGTCGTCGGCGAGCCTGATGCCCATGTAGCCGGTGCCGTCGTCCCAATCGTGGGCGTGCAGACCGGGCCATTCGGGATTCGGGAGCTGCCGCCACTTGTTCGTCAGCAACATCGAGCGGCTGCTGAACTCGAACGCCATGTCCCAGGCGTGGCTCTCATCGGGCCAATAGATCGGGTAGCCG
>CAZERK010000723.1:0-1652 GCA_964514515.1 uncultured Planctomycetaceae bacterium | reverse complement strand
CCTCTTGGTGGGTCTGAAGTTGAAGCGATTCTACCCGAACCAGGGGCGCCGGCAAGCGGCCGCCACGAACGCGGCCTGCGACGCCCACGGCGTCCCTGCAACCGGCACCCGCGTGTCCGGACTCAGACGGCCGCAGCCCGGCCGCAGTCTGGGCAAGGCGTTCGGCTGCTATCAAGACGTGCGGCGCTCGATGCCGAGCAAGTCATGGCTGCGCTCTCGATGCGGGAGGCGCAGGAATTGCGCGACTCAGGGGGCGGACGGGCGCCGGGACATGCTCTACGCGACGACATGCTTCTGGCTGGTTGCGGCCATCTTGATGGCCTGGGGCGTGCTACACGCCTGGGCGAGCCTCCTCAAGCCCAAGACGCTCAACACGATCCTATTGCCTGCAACCATCGTCAACGATCTGACGCGGGTCGTCGCGCTCCTCATCACCGGCGGCACGTTCAGCAGTCCGTCCGGCGGCGAGGATGACAAGAAAGGCGGCGGAAGCCCGACGATCCGACCGAAGCTGCCGATTCTAGGACCCGTCATCGTGGCCTTGCTGCCGATGGCAGCGCTCGGCGCGATCCTCTTTCTTGTGCTACATCAACTGGGGATGTCGGTCGTCGAACGCGTGTCGGCGGACCTCCTCTCCAAGGAACTGCCGAGGACGATGGCCGCCTTCTGGGAGCAGTCGCGGGCGTCGATCACGCTTGCGGAACAAACGCTCGCCGCCATCCCCGCGGACGGGCTGGGCCTGCGGAGCCTGTTCTTCGCGTATCTGATGGTTTGCTGCACCGTCCGGCTGGCGCCGATGCCCGGCAACCTTCGAGGGCATCTGGGGGCGGTCGTGGCGCTGGGCCTCCTGGGCTGGCTGACCAGCACGCTCTCGCCCGTGCCGCCCGATCTCGTAGCGCGGTACTGGCCATTCCTCGTGGTGGTCGTCGGCTGGCTCGTCCTGCTGCTGATAATCAGCCTTCTGGTGCGTGGCGCCGTCAGCGCCGTGCAGATGCTGTTGAAGATGGAAGGGTGAAGGCTGAAGCATGGAGGATGAACAACGGGAGATAAAGAGAGGGAGCAGGTGACGGGGGCTTGGACGTCCTTTGGCGATGTCGCAGAACCCCCCGTTCGAGTCCCTGCTTTCGTTTCTGACTTCAGCTTTCAGATTTTGTTGTTCAGATTGCGTATTTCAGGCGTGATCCGGGCACTTCAGGCGTCGCAGCCCGTGATTTGGGCGTGACAGAGCGAATTCCAGGTTTGATATCTGAGGTTTCAGATTTGACATTTGAAATCTGAAATTTGGGATCTCAAACCTCCACCTGCTAGACAGGGCGTCAGGAAACGGAGCCCGCGGATGGTTGACTTGTATGCCGCTGCCCCTGCCTCGCTGCCTGCCGACTACAAGCGGAAGATTGTCTCGCTGGCGTCGCTCAAGGATATCCTGAGCGCTCTGCGACCCGCGGGACCGTTCGCCGGCGGTTCGTCGGTCGGCAACGGTCCGTCCGCCGGCAGCGGTTCATCAGTCGCTGGCATCGGCAGCAACGGAAGCGGTTCGCCAGCCGCCAATCGTCCGTCGGTTGTCGGCATCGGCAACGGCGGCAACGGCGCGTCGGCTTTCGGCGGCAGCAACAACTCGGTCCACGGGGAGGCCGCCAAGACAGTCGTGCTCT
>CAZERK010000722.1:0-1654 GCA_964514515.1 uncultured Planctomycetaceae bacterium | reverse complement strand
CACCAGCGTTAAGATGAATGGGCATTTGTCCCCGGACCGACATCCGAGGCTCCTCCGGGTCCTGAGACAAATGCCCATTCGTCTTAACGCTGGTGGCCGACTCATCGCTGCTGGCCGAACGGCTGCTGCCAGCCGACCCCTTGTTGATCGACCACCCCTGATGTAATCATGCCAGAAACTCCCCTCCCATGACACGGATTTCCTGATGTGAGTGACAACATGTTGTCACCGAATGGCCGACCCGTTCGCAGCGCGTTCCCCTTCCGGTCGTAGCGTTCCCGGCGCGACGGGAACTCACAAGTAGCCGTGAATCGGCACAGGTGGCGCGGCAGAAGAGGCTGGCTCTCAGCCGGGCGCGCCTGGCCGCACTGAAGACGGGCTCGTGAACGGCCGCTGTTCTTTCCCCGCCCGGCGGCGGGAGCGCAGGCGCGTGGACCCAGATCGGCGTCATGGTTGTCCGCAGGATTGCGCCGGTCGGACACAGATTCCCGCGGCACAGCCATGCGTACGCATCAAGCTGGATGCGCAAACACCCCGCGACGCTGGATTAAGACTGCTAGCGAACTGTCGCGGTTAGAAGATGCGAGCGTGCGCAGGAAGCGCGTAGGTCTGGCACTCGTGGTCCGTTATGGGGTCCAGGCCGATTTCACGAAGCTCGCGGTCGATCCACGCCCGGATGGACATGTTGGTCTTCTGTTCGGCGTAGCTAATCTTGGCGCGCGTAATGATCTCGTGTCTGGACTTCTCTTCCGTCAGATTCATCTCCTGGTTCCCTCTTGTCGCACAAAGGCGGGTGCGGGCTCGAAAGCAATAAGAAAAGACCGTGCCCCTTATTGCCCGCACGACCATCCTGGTCTTGACTGTTGGCCACGTTCCGTCGTCAGTCCGGCTGCTGGGTGCAGTTGAATGTGCTCGAAAAACCCCAGAATCCGAGAGGACCTCATCTGGTCTTCACGCCAAAGAATCTACAATAATCATCGGGTTTTGCAAGCCCTTATTGCAGATTTTTCTTCAGCAAGTCCATACCGGACCTGCCACCTTGGAGCCAACCGGGTCCCGCCGGCCGGCGCGAAGCGGCGCAGCCGGGGAGAGACCGGACGACAGCCGGTTTCGGGGTCGAAACTCCGCGACGCGAAGCGGCACGCCCGGTGCGACAGGTCATCTGTATGTACGCTCGTCCAGGGTTCCCGGTTCTCGTAAGGCTCGCTCCACAACGCCGCGTTCCGAGCGAGACTCAATCGGATGGGGCTTCTTCGGGCGGCGGACCGACCAGGCGCGAAGGCGGTCTGAGTTGGAACGCATCCGGCGGAAGGGGGGCGTCCACAACCACCGTGGCGTAGTTGCACGCGGCGCTGACCCGTTCGCCAGCACCTCGGCGAGGAACGGTGACCATCCAGCCTCGGACAAGGTGCAGATCCTGATCGATCCAGAGCGTCAGATCGCGGTCGGCCCCCGACGGGTCTCCGGCGGTCTCGCGGCGAGTCAGGACATAGCAGGGCCGGCCTCCGCGCCAGGCCGCGCCGCGTAGTTGCCAGCCGTCTTCGCCGCCAGACGAACGCGGCCTCAACGCGGCCCGCCCTCGCGTGAGAAGGGCCGGCACCAGGAAAGGAACGCCCTTGGCCACCAGATACGTCGCCGTTTCGAGGGGCGTCCG
>CAZERK010000721.1:0-1663 GCA_964514515.1 uncultured Planctomycetaceae bacterium | reverse complement strand
TTTCTTGTGACGCCGATCGGCGGCGCCGACATGCCGGTCGTGATCGCGCTGTTGAACTCCTATTCCGGCCTGGCGGCATCCGCCACGGGTTTCGTCATCGGCAACAACGTCCTGATCATCGCCGGCGCGCTGGTCGACGCTTCCGGGCTGATCCTCACGAGCATCATGTGCAAGGCCATGAACCGCTCGTTGGCCAACGTCATGTTCGCCGCGATGGGCCCCACCAGCGAGACGCCCAGCGAGGACGAGGTCTACGCCGGCAAGATCAAGGCGACCTCGGCGGAAGAAGTCGCCATGCTCCTGGAAGGCGCCCGACGGGTCGTCATCGTTCCAGGTTACGGGTTGGCCGTCTCGCAGGCCCAGCACGCGGTACGCGATCTCGCCAATTTGTTGGAGTCCAAGTACGGCACGCACGTCGATTTCGCGATTCATCCCGTTGCGGGGCGGATGCCGGGGCACATGAACGTGCTGCTGGCGGAGGCCAACATCCCCTACGACAAACTCCGCGAGATGGACAGCATCAATCCCGAGATGGAGCAGGTTGACGTGGCGATCGTCGTCGGCGCGAACGACGTCGTGAATCCCGTGGCGAGGAGCGACCCCAAGTCGCCCATCGCCGGCATGCCGATCATCGACGTCGACAAGGCGCGGACGGTCGTCGTCATCAAACGCAGCCTCAGTCCCGGCTACGCGGGTATTCCCAATCCGCTCTTCGCCGCGGATAATGCGCTCATGTTCTTCGCCGACGCGAAGAAGGCCTTCCAGGGACTCTGCGAAGCCGTCAAGGGCGCCTGACGCTTGGCGCGCGGAAGAGCGCAGGGAACGCCGCTTCATGACGAGCCGGCGACGGACGTTCGAGCCGACATCATGAGACGCACCGCCTACTACTGGCACGAGTTGAGCCTTCAACACGACACCGGAGCGCACGTCGAGACCATCGGGCGCGCGGAGGCGCTTCGGCCCGATGCCGTCAGGAAGTTGATTCCCGATCTGGATGCGAGGACCGTCGTCTCGCACGACGCGCCGGCATGGGCGTGCCGCGTGCACGACCGCGACTATCACGACTGGGTGCGGACTTCGTGCAAGGACGGCCTGAAGCTCCTGGACCACGGCGACACCGTCGTCTGCGAACGGAGCTATGACGCGGCCTTGGCGTCGATCGACGCCGTGCTGACGGCCGCCGACGCCGTGATGCTCGGCGAGGCGGACAGCGCCTTTTCGGCGATGCGGCCGCCCGGCCATCACGCGATGCCTTCCCGGGCGATGGGCTTCTGCATCTTCAACAACATCGCCGTTCTGACCCGCTACCTGGAAGAGAAGTACCGGATCGGCCGGATCGCCATCGTCGATTGGGACGTGCATCACGGCAACGGCACGCAGCACGTCTTCTGGCGGGAGCCCGACGTCTTCTTCGCTTCGATGCACCAGTTTCCGTTATGGCCGGGCACCGGACGGGCCGTCGAGAACGGCGACGGACCGGGCCTCGGCACGACGTTGAACGTCCCCATCGATCCCGAGACGTCGGAGGAGGAGAACCTCGCGCTCTTCAAGGAGAAGGTTGTCCCGGCCGTGGAGGACTTCGGCCCCGATTTTCTGCTCATCTCCGCCGGCTTCGACTCCCACCGTGACGATCCGATCGCCAGCCTGAACATGCCGGAGGCAG
>CAZERK010000720.1:0-1665 GCA_964514515.1 uncultured Planctomycetaceae bacterium | reverse complement strand
TAGGGCGGACGACCTTACACAACAGGTCGGAATAAGGGCTTTTGCAGACTTCGGCTTCGGCGACGGCTGAGGACCGAATGCGGGAAGATTGCCGCCGCTTGTGACCCCAAGCGGCGATCCTTGAATCAGTTGCCGGTACCAGGAGAAGACAAACCATGGCCTCTGCCTCGAAGGAACGAAGCAGTTTGCTCGACAAGGATGTCGTCGCGTCCTCCGGATCCGAAAAGGACGTGGGGTTGTCGCCGAACGCCCTGCGGGTGCTCCGCGCCCGCTATCTCCAAAAAGACGAGTCCGGCCGGTGCATCGAAACACCGGACGATCTGTTCGAGCGGGTCGCCGCCACCATCGCCGACGTCGAGCTGCCATACGGCGCGGATGAACTCTGCCGCAACGAGTGGAAGGACAGGTTCAAGCAGCTCATGACGTCGCAGCGTTTCATGCCCAACAGCCCCACGCTGATGAACGCGGGGCGATCCATGGGCATGTTGAGCGCCTGTTTCGTCTTGCCCGTGCCGGACTCGATCGACGGCATCTTCGACGCGATCAAGCATACCGCGTTGATTCAGAAGGCCGGCGGCGGAACGGGCTTCGCCTTCGACAGCCTCCGCCCGACCGGCGACTACATCAGTTCCAGCGGCGGGACGACCAGCGGGCCGATCAGCTTCTGGCGGGCTTTCAGCGACGCGACCAACGCCATCCAGCAAGGTGCTTTCCGGCGAGGGGCGAACATGGGGATGATGAACATCCATCATCCCGACATCCTCAAATTCCTGCATGCGAAGCAGGACCTGACGAAGTTCACGAACTACAACATCTCCATCAAGATCACCGACGACTGGATGACGCGCTTCCTCCGGGAGCCGGATTCGCCGCACCCCGTCCAGAATCCCCGCAACGGCCAGACGTTCTACCTGCCGAAAGACCTCGACATCGCGACGTATCACATCAGGCAATTGATCCCCGCGGCCGACTACGACGGGAAGACGCCGGTTTATCGCAGGCAGGACGTCTGGGACATCATCGTCCGGCACGCCTGGCAGACCGGCGAACCCGGCGTCGTCTTCATCGATCGCATCAACGAGGCCAACCCCACGCCGCAGGTCGGTCGGATCGAGGCGACGAATCCTTGCGGCGAGCAGCCCCTGCTGCCCTACGAGGCCTGCAACTTGGGCAGTCTCAACCTTAGCGCGTTCGTGACGAACCCCTGCACGCCGGAGGCGGATGTGGATTGGGAAGCCCTGCGGCAGACCATCCATGAGTCCGTCCGCTTCCTGGACAACGTGATCGACGCGAACCGCTACCCCCTGCCGCAGATCCGCGACATGTGCAAGGCCAACCGCAAGATCGGCCTCGGCGTCATGGGCTTCGCGGACGCGCTCTTCAAGCTCGGCGTACCGTACAACTCCGAGGATGGCGTGGGCTGGGGCGAGCGATTCATGCGGTTCCTCAACGACGAGGGACACAACTACTCGGAACAGCTCGCCCACGAGCGCGGCGACTTCCCCAACTGGGCCAACAGCCATTGGGATACGAAGTACCAGCGCCGCATGCGCAATAGCTGCGTCACGACGGTGGCGCCGACCGGGACGATCAGCATCATCACGGACTGCGCGGGCGGCATCGAGCCGATGTTCAGCCTGGCCTTCTTCCGAAACGTCCTCAAGG
>CAZERK010000719.1:0-1666 GCA_964514515.1 uncultured Planctomycetaceae bacterium | reverse complement strand
GTGCAACTACCCTCCGTTGTACGTCCACGTTCTGCGCGTCCTCGCGTGGTCCTACCCGCACGTGACGGGCCGAGCCTTCGACGTGGACGCGGTGCGAGCGATGTCCTACGGCGAGGACACGCCGGACGCCCGTGCCGGTTATGCCTTGTTCAAGCTCCCGGCCGTGTTGGCGGACGTTCTAGCGGCCGTGCTCCTGACCGCGATGCTGCTGCACGCGCGGGCCTCGCCGTGGGCGGTCTGGGTCGTCGGGCTGGCTTACGCCGTGCATCCGGCCGTCGTTCACGACTCGACGATCTGGGGGCAGGTCGACGCGATCCATGCGCTGCTGATGGTCTTGAGTCTCGCGGCGGCGCTGCGGCGACGGCTCGTCGCGATGACGGCGTGGGCCGTGCTGGCCTTGCGGGCCAAGCCCCAGGCCTTGCTGTTGGGACCGATTTGGCTGGTTGCCTTCCTCGTCTATTGCCGCGAGGCGAACGCGCGGGCGATCCTGCGACAGGTTCTGCTCTGCGGCTTAACGGCGATTGTGCTCGTCGCGGTCGTCGCGGGGCCGTTCTCGTGGCCGCTTGCGGGACCGCTTGAGGGACCGTCTTCGGGGCTGTCGGCTGTCGGCTCGACGGCCGGTTTGTACGACGCGTACTTCAAGGCGGTCGGCTATTACCCCTACGTACACCTCAACGGGTTCAGCTTATGGTTCCTGGCCAATCCGCTGCCGGGCTTCGCCTTGAGCTTCGCTCCGTACCTGCGGGACGATGTGCCGTGGGTGCTGGGTTTGACGGCCCGGACGCTCGGCATGACGGCGCTGGCGTGCGTCTGGCTGGCGGTAGGTGTGCGGCTATGGCGCCGGCGATGCGACGACGCCTCGATGCGGTGGGCGGCGGCGGTGCTGCCGTTGGCGTTCTTCCTGCTGCCAACGCAAATCCACGAACGCTACCTGGTCCCCGCGCTCGCGCTGGGCGCCTGGGGCTACTGGGGCGGCTGGCGATGGTGGGTCGGATGGCTCGTCGTCGGCGGATGCTGTTGGCTGAACGCGGTCTGGGTGTTTCCGGGTCCGGCCGAGTCGGCGATGGCGCACTTCGCGGCGGAGCATCTGCACGGACCAACGGTCGGACCGGGCATCGGCATCGTCTGCTCGGTTGCGATGCTGATCGTGTTGGTCTCCTGGCTCTTGGCGCTGCGGCCGTCGCAGCCTCCCGAGCAGGACGGCCAGGATCGGCAGCAGGCTCGGGAAGCGGTTCCTTCGCCGGGGACGAGCATCGCCTCCTGACCTATGCGCGCGCTGACGTACACCGGCAGGCGGTCGCGTTCTTGTACGGCGCACCCTCAGCGGGCAAACGTTGTTTCGCGAAGCGCCCTCCGAGTAGGCAGACGCGGCTTTGCAGAGCGCACTCCGAGCGGGCGGACGCGGCGGAGGCACGATTGCCTCGCGTCCTAGGCGGGCGATGGATGAGCGGGGACAGGGTTGAGGAACGCGGCGATCGGTATAGACTGGCGGCGACCGTGGCAGGTCGGGCGGCATTCTCGGGCAGCGGCCGACCTCCTGGTCGGCCGGACTTGCGAAGACGGCAATCTGCGCCGTGACGGCTGACGGGGACGTCGGCCGCTGCATTCGGAGGAAGGCGTGGGCGTGCGACGTTGCGATACCGAGATGGACCGCGACGCAACACAG
>CAZERK010000718.1:0-1682 GCA_964514515.1 uncultured Planctomycetaceae bacterium | reverse complement strand
CCGCCAAGATTTTGCTCTTCGACATGGGAATCTCGCGTGGCCAATTGATCTCGGCCGGATCGCGCATCACGGGCAGGTTGGACGGTTGCGGCGCCGTCTCCGGTTGCGGCCCTGCTCACGTCTGCGAACGTCGATGCTTGAACAGACGTGGGGCGTCGCCGTTCCCATAACGGAGTCCTGCTCACGCCTTTGAACGCCGAGGCCTGAACAGCAACTGGGCGATGCGGGCCCAGAAGCCTCGCTTTTGTTTCTTCGCGGTCTTGGCGCCGACGCCGGGGATTTGTCCGGACGAACGGTCCGAAGCGGTCCCCAGCGGGTTCAACGAGGACGATGAGCCATCGACCGGGCCACGGACAAACGAGCCGGCGCCCGTCACGAACGTACCGTCTCGCAGGTCGTAGCCACAGCCGATGCAGATTCTCGCGCCGGCCGTCAGAGCAGCCTTGCACATCGGACAACTGCGGCCTACCCGCTTGGCTGGCGCAGCGGGGACGGCGGAGGCGGCGCCCTTGTTCGCACCGGGAACGAAGTCCGCCAAGATGTCGCTCTGCGACATGGAAATCTCACCCGACCAGTCCAACTCTGCGGGGAGGAGATCCAGCTCTGCCGGATCGGGCAACTGGGGCAATTCGGTCGGTTGCGACGCCGACTTCTTGGGTGGCGGGGACGGCTTCGAGGCCGGGGGCGAGGGCTTTCCCGTCGTGCCGGCAGCCGAACGCCGCTGGCCGGCGGCAGCGGCGTTGGCGCTCGTGGAGCCAGCCCGTGGGGCGGCAGGGGCGTTCGAGGCAGCTTGCTGGGCCGCGGACTCGGCCTGCTGGAACTTGGCCGCCGAGATGCGGAAAGGCTTCTTGCAGCCCGGACAGAGCAGCTTCTTGTCCGCCAGTTCGGCGGGGATTTTCATCGACTTGCCGCACTTGCATTTGATCCGAAGCGCCATCACGGCCACCCAAGAATACCGAAGTGCCAGAGCATTCCTATCCGGCGTGTTCGACAGGCCCCTTCTCCACCGGATACCCGTAGTATATTCGATGGGTAGGGGCGGATGCCAGCGCAACGAGGCAAAACGGCATCGAACAACGGGGCGTCTCGTTTTCGCACCGATTCTCGCATTCTGCGGCGTTTTTTGACTTCGACCGAGGTGGCCGATATAGTCGGATGTGCAGTTCGATGTCTCGATGATGCCGCTCTACAGGAGTCGCCCATCGCCGTTTGCGGCACGTCCCTGAGGTGACCTACGGCGGCCAAGCCGAGTCTCGTTGGACATGGTCTGTACGCCGGCGCGTCTGCCGGCGCTGCGTCGAGTGGCAAGGCGGGTTGTATGAACGAGCGACAAGCCGCAGGGCGGTATCTCGTCGAAATGGTCGAGTCGTACCAGCCTTGCGGCGATCGAGAGAGCTTGGCGGCAGGGCTGAGGTCCGCCTGGACGCCGGATTGTCTCTGCTTGTTGCTGAGCAGCGATGATCCGGAGGTTGCCCGCTGCGCTGCCCTGTCCGTGGGATTGATCGGCGACGCTCGTTGTGGCCCGGCGCTCGCCGAACTGCTGTATTCGGAGGACGAACAGGTCGTGGAGGCGGCGGAGGACGCCCTCTGGTCCATCTGGCTCAAGGCTGGAGGTCCTCGTGCCCGCCACGCCCTGTTGGAAGCCGCCCACGCGATCGTAGAGGGCGATTCAGATGCCGTCC
>CAZERK010000717.1:0-1682 GCA_964514515.1 uncultured Planctomycetaceae bacterium | reverse complement strand
GCTGCCATCGCCGCAGGCCAGGAAACGCAACCGCAAACGCCCCCGCCGCAGAAGCCGCAGCCGCCCATCACGCAGAAGCAGTCGCGTCGTCACCTTGTCCCCAACCCCTCGTCGCCCAAGATGGGCGTCAAGTTCGAGACGAGCGACGGCGTCACGATTCAAGGCGACTTCTACCCGCCCAAGGCCGGCGGCGTGGGCGACGCGCCGGTCGCGATCCTCATCCATATGTACCCGGCCGACCGGAAGAGCTGGAAGCCGCTCATCCCCAAGCTGCACGAGGCAGGCTTCGCGGTGCTGGCCTACGACATCCGCGGAACCGGCGGCAGCACCGAACCGGAGAAGCTGGAGCTTCAGAAGAAGTACCGCGAACGAGACGCCAAGCTGTTCAACGACGCCTGGAAGGACGTCGAGGCGGCCCGGCGATGGTTGGAGGGCCAGGCCCGGTGCGACGTCACGCGGACGGTGCTGATTGGCGCGAGCATCGGGTGCAGCATCTCGCTGGATTACACCAGCCGCGATGAATCGGTCCGGGCCGTCGTCTGCCTGTCGCCCGGCACGGACTACTTCGGCGTCGATTCGAAGAAGCACGTCAAGGCGTGCGGTAAACGGCCGATCCTGCTGGTCTCGCCAGAGGGCGAATACGCCCAGGTCGAGGCGCTCGTCAAGGCGTCGGACGGCGCGGCCGAGGGCGCCAAGTACGCCGGCGGCCGGGAGAACCACGGCACGAAGATGTTCGACGCGCCCTACGGCGAGGAACTGATGAAGCGCATCGTCGCGCACGCGCGAAACGCGGCCTACGCGAAGGCTGGCGCCTGAGCCGTCGACCGCCGTCCGCGCAGGGCGATCGCACTCTCGCCGTGTTGGCCGCACCGGCATGGGCCTGAACAGAGCCGCGACCGTGAGGGAGCGGTCCTTGTGCCCAGCGTAGGGCCCGCTCCGTTATGGCCTCGGCTCTGATTGCGAGAACGCGATTGCCTTGACGCCGTCGCGAGCCGACGAGCGCCGCCGCGCCATGCCCGGGCCGGCATTTGACGCACGACGGCCCACGCCGTAGCATCTTACAAATGGGTCGTTTGCCGAAGCGGCGGCCCATCCGGGGCGTAGCTCAGCCTGGCCTAGAGCGTCTGCATGGGGTGCAGAAGGTCGCAAGTTCGAATCTTGTCGCCCCGAGTTCGATTCAAAGCAAGCCGCTCGCGATCGCCGCGACAAAGGATTCAGTGCGCGTGGGCAGAGGCGCAGAGACCTGCTACTCGGTTAGCAGCATGGTCCGCAACACATCAACTTCCAGCGGCGTTCTCCTCGATCGTTCCCGCTGGTACATTCTCGTCGAGGCACGCCCGGTCGCTCAATTGTCGCGCGTGCAAACTCAGCAGGAGTCGCCGTGCAGAAGCGCCCCCTGACGATCAAGCTTCTGGCTCGCGAAGCCAAGGCGTTCGCAGCCGCCGAGTCGGCGCATGCCGAACCCATGCTATTCGGCGTCACCGACGGCAAGGCGGTAGGCACGCACGTGGAACTGAAGTTCCGGCAGTGCCTCGCTGATCGCTACGAATTCGAGGAGGGGAACGCTGCCAAAGGCATTGATTTTCCAGGAATTGGCGTAGATATGAAGGTGACGAGCGTGAAGCAGCCGCAGTCGTCATGCCCATTTAGGTCGGCCCGTCAGAAGATCTTCGGCCTTGGCT
>CAZERK010000716.1:0-1686 GCA_964514515.1 uncultured Planctomycetaceae bacterium | reverse complement strand
GAGCGGTTGCTTGCTCTGCGCTCGGCGGCCCCTGGCGATTGCCCGGGCAGATTCAGCGGCACGGTGGTGTCCAGACCTGCGGCGGCGGTCCACTCGAGGCGTTGAGCCCCACGCTCTGCCCCGCTGCGGTGGGCGTGCTCCAGCCCTTCGGCAACGTGAGCAACCATCAGCGCCAACGCGCGATAGTCGATTCGGTGGCCGGCGACGTCCGGCGGGGCGCCGTCATCGTCCCTCGCATCAAGATCGGGCCTGCACGACTGCGACCGTGACGCGGCGCTTTCCGTCGCTGGGGCAGGCGGGACCGCAGCGCCGGACCCTCCCGGTGCGGTTGGAACCGGCGCGCTCGACGGGCGTGCGCCAAGTCTGTCGGTCGTTCGTCCACCGGCGCCGGACCTGCTTCTCGCCGACCCGGAGAATCCTGGAAAGCCGGGGCTGACGCGGTCCGGTTCGCGCGCGAGGACTCGGTCCAAACTCTGCCCCTCGATCAATTCCATCGCATAGTAGCAATGCCCCTCGCATTCGCCCTGGGCATAAACGGGCACGATATGGGTGTGATGAAGCTTCGCGGCCGCTCGGGCTTCGTTTCGAAACCGCGCCACGGCCTTCTCAGAAGAGCAGACCGTCGCGGAGAGGACCTTCAGCGCGACGATCCGATTCAACGAGACCTGTCGGGCACGGTAGACAACTCCCATCCCGCCTCGGCCGATCTCGTCGAGAATCTCGAAGTCGCCCATCTGGCTGCCGGGGCGCGCCGGCTCACACATGACGGGCGCGGCGGGAGGCGTCGCGCGAACCGTGGCGAGGCTCCGGCTCCGCGAGGCACGCACCTCTTCGATGACCCCCAGCAACTCCTGCGTCTCCTTGAGGCTTCGCATGCAAGCAGGACAGCCGTCAAGATGAGCGCGCACCTTCCGCGCCTGCGATTCATCCAGTTCGCCGTCGACGTATTCCAGGAGTAATTCCTCGACGCTCCGGCAGTTCATATCGAAGAATCGTTCAGCGATTGGAGCTTGTGCCGAAGCTCCTTCGCCGCCCGGGCCAGCCGGGCCTTCGTGCCCGAAAGGGTCAACCCGATGACCTCGGCGACCTCGGCGCGGGCCAGGCCTTGGAAGAAGTACAGGATGACCACCTCCCGAAGCTCATCTTCCATGGAGTCGATGGCGAGTTGCACGTGACGCACGCGATCGTCCTTGATCGCCTGGCCGGCCGGGGTCGTCACAGGATCCACCGGCACCGCAGGACGGACCCACGCATCGCGGCTCGACAGAAGCGCGGACAGCCGTGCCTTGGGGTGCATCTTGCGAAGCTCGTCAATCGTTCGGTTGCGAGCAATCCGATACAGCCAGCCTCGCAGGCTGTCGGTCGGAGGAGCCGACGCGCCCACGCGACAACACGTCATGAGGACTTCCTGAACGAGATCCTCGGCAAGCGCAGCGTCGTAGACCATTCTCTGGCAGAAGAGCCGCAACTCGCTTCCATAGAGACGGTCGATTTCTGCAACGGCCGTCCGGTCCCCGGCGCGCAGGCGCACCAACAGGTTGTCCTGTGGATCTGAAAGCACGCTTCTGACTCTCTCACCCCTTGGCCATCGACGGAGCACCTCCGAACGGCGGCTCCGAGCAGCCATGACGAGATGCCAGCTTACCGCGCCTCGACCGCTCAAGCCAGTTGCGGCTCTGCCGGAAT
>CAZERK010000715.1:0-1688 GCA_964514515.1 uncultured Planctomycetaceae bacterium | reverse complement strand
GACCGGTTCCGGCCAGACCACCACGCTGGCCTCGATGATCAACTACATCAATCACGAACTGGACCGGCATATCGTGACGGTCGAGGACCCGATTGAGTATTACCATTCGCACAGCAAGAGCCTGATCAATCAGCGAGAGGTCGGCAACGACGTGCCGAGTTTCGCGGAGGCGCTGCGCCGCGTGTTGCGTTCCGACCCGGACGTGATCCTCGTCGGCGAAATGCGCGACCTGGAGACGATCCAGAACGCGATCCTCGCAGCCGAGACGGGCCACCTCGTCTTCTCCACGCTGCACACGACGGGCTGCCAAGGCACGGTGAACCGAATCATCGACGCCTTCCCGCACGAGCAGCAGGAACAGATCCGCGTCCAGCTCTCCACGTCGCTCATCGCGATTCTGTCCCAGGTGTTGATGCCGCGCATCCCGACGGGCATGGTCGCCGCCTACGAGTTTCTCGTGGTCACGCCGGCCATCGCCAACCTGATCCGCGAGAACAAGACGTTCCGAATCGACTCGGCGATCCAGACGGGGAAGAAATACGGCATGCAGTTGCTCGACGACCACCTATGGTCGCTGTACGAACGGAACCAAATCAGCGCCGACGAGATGTTGGACAAGGCACGCCAGCCGGGCATGCTCCAGGAGAAGCTGGAGATCGCCGGCAAGCTGCACGAAGCGGGCGACGCGGTTATCACGGTCCACGAGGACGAAGAGGAGACGCCGGAAGCTTAGACTGTCTGGTGCAGTCCGCCGAAATCGGTGCAAGGCAGAAAGGGCGAACAGCGTGAGAACCTACGCGATGGGAGTTCACGGTTGCACGCGTCCGTAGCGGCCGACCTCCAGGTCGGCCGTTTTCTCCGCGCTCCGGCCGAGCAGGAGCTCGGCCGCTGCCTCACACGAAGCCGCACGCAACCGTGAAACGCCATAGCTTGCGTCGTCGGCCTCGCCGGGCGGTGAAGGCCAAAGGGGCTTGATATGCCATCCGTCGATCAAACCGTTTCCACGACCCGCCAGTATCGGGGGCGACCGCTGGGCCGCATCCTGATCAAGATGAACAAGGTGTCGCGCCAACAGGTCCACGAGGCGCTGGCGGTCCAGAAGGCGAAGCGCGGGCCGATCGGTCAAATCTTGATCGACCTGGGGCACATCACGGATGCAGACTTGCAGTTGGCGCTGGCGGCCCAGATCGGCATGGAGCCCGTTGACCTCGAAGCGATGGACGTGCGGGAGGAGGTCGTCAAGCTCGTCTCCAACCAGATGGCCAACACCTATCGCATCGTTCCCGTCAACTTCGACGAAGCCGCGAACACCCTGAGCGTGGCGATGTCCTCACCGGACAACTTCCAGGCGACGGACGATCTTCGCAAGCTCCTCGGCTTCAACATCCGGCCCATGATCGCCTCCGAGGCGCAGATCACGACGGCGCTGACCCGCTACTATCCCGAGGACGCCCAACAGTCGATCAACGACCTGCTCGGCGAAATCGGCGGGAACGAGGAGTTGGCCCAGTTTGAGGGCCGCGGCGAATCCCTGGACGTGGACGAATTGATGACGCTGGTCGACAGCAATCCCGTCAAGCAGCTTCTGAACTACATCCTGATGCAGGCGATTCGCGACCAGTCCAGCGCCATCCACTTCGACCCTTGCGAGGAGGAGTACACGCGCCGGTATCGCATCGCCGGCGTGG
>CAZERK010000714.1:0-1691 GCA_964514515.1 uncultured Planctomycetaceae bacterium | reverse complement strand
CTATCGCCTGACAGGCAAGTTCCCGTCACACGAGCTGTACGGATTGGTCAGCCAAGTCCGGCGGGCCTGCGTGTCCATCCCCGCAAATCTAGCCGAGGGCTGCTGCCGGCAAGGCGACCGGGAGTTCGCTCGGTTTGTGCAGATCGCGATGGCCTCCGCCAGCGAGGCAGAGTATCGCTTGCTGCTGTCCGGCGACCTTGGCTATATCGCCGCACCGGAACGCGAAACGCTCTTGGCGAACGTCGAAGAAGTCAAGAGAATGTTGGCCAGCCTGCTGTCCAAGCTGAACACAGCTCGCTGATTACGGAGTTCCCTCTGGCTGACCGCTGAATGCTGACTGCTGAGTGCTAATCATGCCAAAAACAATCATCGAGAAGATCATCTCCAACCACGCTGGCCGCACCGTTTCCGCCGGCGACATGGTTGACATCACCATCGATGCCCGCGTCGCCCGCGACTTCGGCGGGGCGAACGTCGTTAAGAACCTGGTCGACAACGGCCTTGGCGTCGCCGACCCGGCGAAAACGTGCTTCACATTCGACTGCAACCCCGGCGGGTCGGACCAGAACTACGCCAGCAACCAGCACAAGTGCCGGCAGTTTGCCCGCCAGCACGGCATCCGCGTGTTCGACATCGACACCGGCATCGGCACGCACGTCGCGATCGACGAGGGGTTCGTCGGCCCCGGCGACACGCTCGTTTCCACCGATTCGCACGCCAATATCCTCGGCGCGATTGGCGCCTTCGGGCAGGGCATGGGTGACCAGGACATCGCGCACGCCTTCGCCCACGGGACGACGTGGTTTGTCGTCCCGCCGACGATCAAGGTCATGCTGAAGGGCATGCCGTCGAGAACGGCGACGCCGAAGGATGTGACGCTCGCGGTGAACAAGCACTTCGGTGCGAACGGCCTGCTCGGCTACGCCGCCGAGATGTACGGCCCGTACGTCGATCAACTCGACCTCGCCGGCCGCGTCACGATCGCGTCGATGTGCACCGAAATGGGCGGGATCATCATGCTCTTCCCGCCGAACCGGGCCGTGCTGGACTACTGCGGCAGGAAGATGGGCCGCGCGGTGCAGGGCGTGTACGCCGACCCGGACGCGAAGTACGCGCAGGAAGTCACGATCGACATCGCCGGCCTGACGCCGATGATTGCCCGCCCCGGCCATCCCGAGGACGTCGTCCCGGTCAGCGAGCTGCGCGGCAAGAAGGTCGATTCCGTGTTCATCGGCTCATGCACGAACGGCCGCCATGAGGATCTGGTCGCCGCCGCCCGCGTGTTGCAGGGCCGCAAGATCGCCCCCGGCGTGGTGCTCAAGATCGTCCCCGCGACCGATCGCATCTGGCAGCAGATGCTGGCCGATGGCACGCTCAAGACCTTCAAGGACGCCGGTGCGCTCGTCGGCAACGCCGGCTGCGGCGGCTGTGCGGCGGGCCAGATCGGCCAGAACGGCCCCGGCGAGGTCACGGTCAGCACGGGCAACCGCAATTTTGCCGGCAAGCAGGGCAAAGGCGAGGTCTATCTCGCGTCGCCGGAGACCGCGGCGGCGTGCGCTATCGCCGGGCAGATTACGACCGTGGACGCCATCCCCGCGCAGCCGGCGATATTCAAGGCGAGTACGCCGGCGGCGGCCGCACCCAAGGCGACCGAGCACGGCTCAAGAGCCGTGGCACAAGCCAAGCCGACG
>CAZERK010000713.1:0-1692 GCA_964514515.1 uncultured Planctomycetaceae bacterium | reverse complement strand
CGACTCACAGGTCAACGCCCTCCTGTCGTGGGTCGATATGCTCGGCAGAGGTGCCGGGCGTGATTAAGCGAACCATCGAAATCTCCCAACGCCCCGTACACCTCACGGTCAAGGCCCAGCAACTCCTGATTCAGGACCGCGAGGGCGACAGGGCCATCCTCGCCTCCGCACCGTGCGAGGACATCGGCATCCTCCTCGTCGAGCACTGCGGCACCACCTACACCCACGCCGCGCTCACCGCCCTGCTCAGCCACGACGCCGCCGTCGTCTTCTGCGGGCGAGACCACCTGCCGGCGGGCCTGCTCCTGCCCATCGCCGAGCACACCCAAGTCGTCTGGCGCCTCCACAGCCAACTCGATGCCGGCAAGCCGCTCAAGAAACGGCTCTGGCAGCAGATCGTCCAGGCCAAAATCCGCGCCCAGGCCGGAAACCTGGCCCCCGGCTCGCTCGTCCGCTCGCGCCTGCTCGGCATGGCCCGTCGCGTCCGCTCCGGCGACCCCGACAACCTCGAAGCCCAGGCCGCCAAGGCCTACTGGGCTGCCTGGCGCGACGACCTGGTCGCCAGAGGCCCACGCACGGGCCGTGCGGAGGGTGCGCCCGTGTCCTTCCGTCGTGATCCAGACGGCCCGCCGCCCAACAACTTGCTCAATTACGGCTACGCCGTCGTGCGCGCCGCCGTGGCCCGTGCGATCGTCGCCGCCGGCCTCCTGCCCACGCTCGGAATCAAGCACGTCAGCCGCTCGAACGCCTTCTGCCTCGCGGACGACCTGGTCGAACCGCTCCGTCCCATCGTCGATGCCAGGGTCCGCGATCTCGTCCACGAGGGAGCGACCGACCTCACGCCGTACACGAAACGCGGTCTCTTGGAGCTCTTGACGGTCGAGGTCGTGACGGACGAGAAGAGCGGCCCTCTCATGGTGGCCCTCCACGCGATGGTCGCCTCGTTCGTGAAATGTCTGGACGGCTCAAGCCGCCGGCTGGACGTCCCGGTCGTCCGAGAATCACCGAACCGGCAGACCGAGAGAGGCCCTGAAGCCGAATGGGACGGCTAACCAGCGGCGAGGCTGGGCCGTCGAGACAGAGTGGCTCATGTACCTCAGCGGATACCGTTGTATGTGGGTCGTGGCGATGTTTGACTTGCCCGTGGACACGAAAGCCGCCCGGCGAGCCTACACCCTATTCCGGAAGTTTCTGCTCCAGGACGGGTTTGTCAAAATGCAGTTTTCGGTGTATATTCGGCACTGCGCTAGCGAGGAAAACGCACATGTCCACATTCAGCGCATCGAAAGCGCCGTACCCGGCGACGGCGAGGTCCGTGTCCTCAGCATCACGGACAAGCAGTTCGCGCGGATGCGCGTTTTCTGGGGAAAACGGCGCAAACCGCCCGAACCGCCGCCCGTCCAGCTCGAACTTTTCTAGGCCGCCTCGCTCGCAACCCTTTGCCGGCAAGCCACTTGCGCGGCAGCTAGTGTAATCGATCCCGGCCCGCGAGCAAGCCGCAACCGGTGGCCGTTATACTTGGCGGCGTGCGAGAGTGTAATCGATCCCGGCCCGCGAGCAAGCCGCAACAAGACCCAAGATGCGCATGCGAGCCACGGGAGTGTAATCGATCCCGGCCCGCGAGCAAGCCGCAACAGATGCACCCGAATGCCGGCAGCGGCAGCGAGTGTAATCGATCCCGGCCCGCGAGCA
>CAZERK010000712.1:0-1695 GCA_964514515.1 uncultured Planctomycetaceae bacterium | reverse complement strand
CACGGCGAGGACACGCCAACCCCAAGACCGGTCGCTTGGGGTGCTCGCGGCACGGCTTGCCGACCCTCCGCGCGATCTTCAGCCAGTCTCGAACGACCGAGACCTCGCCGAACGGAACGCCGGTCTGGACCATGCCCCACGGGCCGGGATTCATGCCCACCAGAAGTACCTCGCGTGGCGAACGGCCGAATCGCCCCACGTACTGGCCGTAGGGGCCGGCGGCATAGACCAACGGATTGTAAACGTGCGTGACGGGGCGGCTGAACGACAACCCGCCGAGTCGGCGAATCAAGGCCTGCGTGATGCGTTGGAGGCTCATCATGATTGACCGAGGATGTAGCATCCTGCGGCAGCAGCGCCAAGGGCTTGTGGCTGCTACGTCGCGGGCCGAGACCCGCCCAGCCGTGGACCTACCCTCCGTCAAGATGATATAATCAGGGGTCGCGTGCTGTGGGAGCGTGCGGCGCGAGCGAGCCGTTCAAGCGGCCGATGCGCGCTTGGCGCAAACGGCACGCCGCTTCATCGTCTGGCGGACAGTCCGAAAGCTGTCGCCCGCAGAAGCGGCGACCGCGAGGAGTCGCGAAAGAAAGCTCTGCTGCGGGGGGAAGACGAGCCGCTTGCCGGCTCGGCGCTGAACGTCCCCGCTGTCATTCGGCGGACACGGAGGGTCGGCGGTGAGTTATTTCACGTGCTACCAGGTGCTTGGCTTGCGCCCTGGCGCATCGGCCGCGCAGGTGCAGCGGGCGTACAAGACCCTCGCCATGCGCTATCACCCGGACCGTGCGCCGAACGACCCGGATTGTCATCGCCTCTTCTGCCAGGCCACCGAAGCCTACAACATCTTGAAGGACGTCTGCGCCGCCCGAGCTGCGGCCATGAGCGTCGGCGCCTGCCCCCGGTGCGAGCGAATGCTGGAGCTGTTTAGGGGCGTGAACGGGTGCTGGTGGTGCGCGGACTGCCTGCTGAACCGTCGGCGGAGGTTCCTGCCCCTGCCGTGCTTCCAGCGCATCCGCTGCGTCGTCGCCGTCGCATTGCAGTGCCTTGCGGGCTATTGCGTGATGGTCTCGCACGTGAACGATGACTGGCGGCCCGGCGCGGCCGCGGGCTTCTTCGTGCTCGCTTCCCTGATGGCGCTGGCACACAACTTTCTCAGCGCGGACGTGATCGAACGATAACGCCGCGACCGACGGCTTTCCCTGGGTCTTTGGTATCGCGTCGAGCAGCAGGCGCCTGACGTGCGCTCGCGCGGCTGCCGGCCGACCGACCAACGGGGCGAGGGGCTCCTCGATGTTCGCGGCTGTTCGTCGAGGAGCCCCCGGAGTGTGAGGCTCCTTCCCCGTCGTTCCCTCTCCGCGCTCTCTTGTAGCATCCCGATGTAAGCTGCGAATGAGCAGAAAATGAATTGGCGAATAAGAAACGCGCGTCGCGGATCGAACGCCGCGAAGAAGAGGACAAAGGCTGAAAAATGAAGGACGAAGCGGGGTAGAGATGAAGCCCGCTGGTGCGAGAATCCTCTCTCGCACTGTTTCCCGCGGGATTCCCTTCCCGCATCCGTCGGGATTAGGAATCCCGGCGCCATTGGGTGCGAGCTGGGAATCTCGCACCAGCGGCAACCCGCCCGCCCTGCGAGCGCCGGAGAGTGCCGTCGACGCGGCACTGGGCGATGCGGGACTCGACCCCACGACCCCCGCGGGG
>CAZERK010000711.1:0-1704 GCA_964514515.1 uncultured Planctomycetaceae bacterium | reverse complement strand
GGCCGATTCGTGCGGAGCGCCCGATGCGAGGCGACAGGTCATCCAGGGCCGTCAGACGCGCGGCGGAACAGCATCCGATCTCCAACGGCGGCGGTCTGAGTTCGGTGCGCGCGATGCTGGCGGGCCTGCTCCTGCTCTGCGTCGCAATGCCGGCGACGGCTCAGGAGGTCGTCGGCGCCAAGAACAGCAAGGTGTACCACCTTTATCCTGACGAATGCGGCTCCGGCAAACGAATCAGGCCTGAGAACGCCGTTCGTTTTGCGTCGCCCGAGGAGGCAGAACGGGCTGGACGCCGGCTCTGCAAGACCTGCGAGACGCTGAGGCTCAAGAAGGAGCGAGGGCAGACCCCGCGTCAGCCCGAGAAGGCCGGTCAGCGAGAACCGGCCGAGTCGGAGCAGCCGCAGGCAACTCGGGAACTGACGGGCGACCGCCGGCCTTGGGAAGCCGCCGCGCAGGGCCCGATTGAAACCGAACGGCCGCCTGTGCCGCCGATGTTCGCGAACGTGACAGCGGTTCTGCCCGGCGGCACGATCGATCTCGACGTGGGCGAGAAGGTCGTCCTGGCCGGCATCGTCTGCCCGACGGAAGGCCAGCCGCTTGCCGAGGAGGCCCGGCTCTATGTCGCCGAACAAGTCGCGGGCCGCCGCGTCCAGGTGCGAGCCGACCGCCGCGCCGGCGACGAGCGCGGGCGCGACTGGCTCGGAAGGCTGCCGGGCTACGTCATGACGGACCCGGACGGACGGGACTTGGGGAGCGAACTGCTGTTCAAGGGATACGCCTGGCTGGACCGGTCGGGCCGATGCGAACGCACGCGCGAGTACGTCCTTCGCGAGGAGGAGGCCTGGCGGGCCAAGCGGGGCATCTGGAAGCCGCTGGATGGCGAGGCCGGCAAGCGCGAGGTGGTCATCGGCCGAGGCGCCCATCATTATCACGATCCGCGATGCCCGCACGTGCCGCACCTGAGCGGTCGCATCACCGTCGTCGTCAACGAAGCGAAGGAGCGGAGACTGCCGCCGTGCCCGCTGTTCCGTGATCCGGCCGAGCAGGCCAAGGCGCACGCGCTGATGGAGATTCCGATCGAGCGGCCCTGACAGCCGCAAGCGCCCGTTGGATGACTGCCATGAGACGCCGCGAACGCCTGCCCGCGCAACGACCCGTCGCCTCTTCAAACAAGGCGCGCGGTACGGTACGCGCGTCGAATGCGAATCGGTCTCGCCTACGGGCGGTCGATGTGATCGGACGGCTGCGGCTGATCGGCATGGTCCATCTTCCGGCGCTGCCCGGAGCGCCCGAGCCGATTCGGCCGTTGCGCGAGACGATCGACCGAGCGATTGAGGAGGCTCGGTTGCTGGAGCGGGCGGGCTTTGACGCGGCCATCGTCGAGAACTTCGGCGACGCGCCCTTTGCGGCGGAGAACGTTCCGCCGGAGACCATCGCGACGATGAGCATCGTCGTGCATCGCGTCGTGCAAGCCGTGCGGATTCCGATCGGCGTCAACGTGCTTCGCAACGACGCGATGGCGGCCTTGGCGGTGGCGGCGGCGGCGGGCGCCGCGTTTATCCGCGTCAACGTGCTTTGCGGAACGGTCGCCACGGATCAGGGCCTGATTACGGGTCCGGCCTACGCCCTGGTTCGACGAAGGGCACAGCTCGCGCCGCACGTCATGAGCGCGGCCGACGTCCACGTGAAGCACGCCGTTCCCAT
>CAZERK010000710.1:0-1711 GCA_964514515.1 uncultured Planctomycetaceae bacterium | reverse complement strand
GGCCCGAACTGGCCGACGCCCGTCGTCATCAACGGCGATTGGTTCCCGCCGGGCGATCAGTTCTTCTGTTGGTTGGAGGCGGACGCGTACGGCCACCTGCACATGGTCTTCCTCGACTCGCGGCGAACCCAGCAGAACGACGACACCGAGCACGGCATGTTTGATGCGTACTACTCCTTCAGTTCCAACGGCGGCGACACGTGGACCGAATACCGGTTGACGGCGACGAAATGGGACAGCGCCAACGACGGTCTGGATCGCAGCAACCAGTTCTTGGGCGACTACCTTGGCTTGGCCGTGATCGGCGATGCAGCCTATCCCGTCTATCTGGACACGAGCAGCGGTGATCCCGACATCTACGTCCGCATCGTGCAGACGGGGCTCAAGGGGGATATGAACTGCGATGGCGTGATCGACACCGAGGATGTCGAGCCGTTCGTGATGGCTCTCGTGGACCCTGCGGCATACCAGGCCGCCTATCCGGCCTGCCAGATCCTCCGGGGCGATATGGACAGCAACGGTGGCGTGGATGGCGCCGATATTGCGGGCTTCCTCGAAGTCTTGCTTGCACAGATCGTAGCGTAGCGAGACCGTCCCTGTCGCCGTCGTTTCCGGCGTCGAAGCCTTGCATCGAAAGACGGGGGCAACTTTCCGCCCGGTCGCTGCGCGCGACCGGTGGGTGTTCTGCGCGCCGCGGCGTCTAGTTGGACGCGCCGGCGACCTCCGCAACTTGTTCCGCGTCGTGATGCTCGATGCCGGCCTGCAACGGAGACGTCGAGGCCGTACCGTTATCGGGTTGGGCCGTCTTGTTTGTACTGCCTGGACCGTCGCGGTATCCACCGAACGTCGCGCCCGTCAACTCGCCGGCGCCGCGTCGGCCGCCGCGAGGCGTGCCCAACCGGCTTCGCGGCTTGAACATGGCCAAGGCGGCGCATTCCTCGAACCACCGACAGTCGGAACAGTGACAGACGTTCTCGGTCCTGCCGAAGCAAGGTTCGAAGCCTTCTCGTCGTTGATGTGCGTGGATCAAATCGATGTTTGGCATGAGGCCGGTTTCGACCGCGCGACGGACGGCCCTGTCGCGCGCTGCCAGGATGTCGAGCATGATGCGCCTTCCTTCTCGTCGTGGTGCTGCCCATTCAGGCCGGCAGTCGGTCGCCGCGTGCGGATGGGAAACCGACCTCGCACTCGATTGTCTCGGACGTGAATGTGCCGAGCCGCGGGGCGGTCGTGCCAGGCGCGTGGCACGATTTTGTCGGCTTGGCGAGGCGCGGGGTTGAGCAAGAAACCTCGGAGCACAATTGCCCCGTCGCGTCTCGTGTCGCGGTCGAGCTCTTGAGCAGTTGCGCTTCATGGCGAGGCCGAATCAAGACGCGGCACGGGCGCAATAACGTCTCGCGCAAAGGTGGGCTGCCATGCAGACTTGGGCATCGAGGATCATGACCGACGCGACGGTCTTGACGCGCGGATCGCGATGTCCATGATGGTTCGCCAGGTGTAACTGCCGGCGAAGCCGCGGCGGGGCCCGTCGGGACGTCCGACACGACGACGCGTGAAGCCGAGTCGCCGCCGTGAGAGAGGACGTCAAGTTCCGTGAGACCGCCTGCAACGATGGGAGGCGACGCGATGCAGCATGAGCAAGAACTGCGCGAGGCGCTCTGCGATATCGGCCAGCGTTTGTATGCCCGTCAACTCGTTGCCGGCAGCGACG
>CAZERK010000709.1:0-1717 GCA_964514515.1 uncultured Planctomycetaceae bacterium | reverse complement strand
CCTCACCCGTGCCCTCTCCCCGACGGGGGAGAGGGAGTCGTTCAGCGACTGCGGCACCATCGATGCGGCGCCATCGATGCGGCGCCATCGACCGCGGCGTCGTCTGCGGCGCCATCGACTGCAGAGGCGCTTCCGTGGTAACGGCCGTCCTCTCGTCCGGGGGGAATATCCAACAGCGGCTGAGCAGAAGTCCTCAGACTGTTCCAACGGCGCGCACCCTGCCGAACGCTTGCTCCTGATCGGTTCCTTCCGGATATTCTCGGTCGATCCCGAGCCGTCTCGATGCGCGCAGCGCGCCTCGGACCGCGGCGCGCCAACCCGCGCAACGTCTTCTTGGAACGCGGATTGCTGCACGTCCCCCCAATAACCGATGGAGGAGGTGGACAGCAGCCTCGCCAGGGTTCGGGCACGGCTACACGATCCTTCCAAGGCAGGTTAGACTTCAGGCGCAAACCTGTGCCGATGAGGCCAGCGGCCGAGCGATTCGGTCCGAGTAATTTGCGCCCGAGCAATTCATCGCGGGAGAGACACGACTATGGCTAAGCGTCGTATGGTCACGATCGACGGCAACCAGGCCGCCGCGCACGTCGCCCACAAGGTCACGGAGGTGATCGCGATTTACCCGATCACGCCGTCCTCGCCCATGGGCGAATGGGCCGACGAATGGTCAGCGGTCGGCCAGCCCAATATCTGGGGAACGATTCCGAACGTCATGGAGATGCAGAGCGAAGGCGGGGCCAGCGCCGCCGTTCACGGGGCGGCCTCGACGGGCGCCCTGACGACGACGTTCACGGCTTCGCAGGGCCTGCTGCTGATGGTCCCGACAATGTTCAAGATGGCGGGCGAGCTGCTGCCGACCGTGTTTCATATCAGCGCCCGCACCGTCGCGACGCACGCCCTGAGCATTTTCGGCGACCATAGCGACGTGATGGGATGCCGTTCGACGGGCTTCGGCATGTTGGCCTCCGGCAGCGTGCAGGAGATCATGGATATGGCCCTGATCTCGCACGCGGCGACCCTCGAGAGCCGCGTGCCGTTCATGCACTTCTTCGACGGCTTCCGCAGCTCGCACGAGGTCATGAAGCTCGAGGAACTGACGCTGGACGACATGCGGGCGATGATCAGCGAGGAGGCCGTCTCGGCGCATCGGCAGCGAGCCTTGACGCCCGACCGGCCCATGCTCCGCGGGTCCGCGCAAAACCCCGACGTGTTTTTCCAGGCGCGCGAGACGGTCAACCCGTTCTATGACAAATGCCCCGGCATCGTGCAGGACGTCATGGACCGTTTCCAGAAGGTCGTCGGCCGGTCGTATCACCTGTTCGATTACTGCGGAGCGCCCGATGCCGAGCGCGTCATCATGATCATGGGCTCCGGCGCCGAGGCGGCCCACGAGACGGTGGACTACCTGAACGCCCACGGCGAGAAGGTCGGCTTGGTCAAGGTGCGGCTGTATCGCCCGTTCGTGAACAGCGCGATGCTGGCCGCGTTGCCGAAGACGACCAAGGCCCTGGCGGTTCTGGATCGGACGAAGGAGCCGGGCGCGGCCGGCGAACCGTTGTACAAGGACGTGCTCACGGCTTTCGGCGAGGCCGTCGGCGACGGCATCCCGACGCCGCCGGTCAAGCGGATCGTCGGCGGGCGGTACGGCCTGTCCAGCAAGGAGTGCTCGCCGGGGCGGGGGACGGCCGTCTTGGGCGAGGTGACGAAGGACCACCCC
>CAZERK010000708.1:0-1717 GCA_964514515.1 uncultured Planctomycetaceae bacterium | reverse complement strand
CTCGCGCGGACGAGGGGCGCGGACTGGGTCGGCGAACACGCGGAGGACATGCCGGTCCAGGCCGACAGCGCAATCATCTTCGCCCCCGTCGGCAGGCTCGTCCCTCCCGCGCTGGCGGCGCTGCGCAAAGGCGGCACGCTCGCCCTGGCGGGCATCTACATGACGGAAATCCCCGCGATGGACTACGAGAAGCACGTTTTCTACGAGCGCGACGTCCATTCCGTGACGGCCAACACGCGTGCAGACGGTTTCGAGCTGCTCGCAGAGGCTGCGGAAATCCCGATCCGCCCGCACACGACGACCTATCGTCTGGAAGAGGCCAACCGCGCGCTGCAAGACTTGAAGGCCGATCGTATCAGCGGTACCGGCGTCCTGCTGATCTGAAGCGGACGCGCACCGCCCGGACCGAAGTCCGGGGCTCTTGGAGCTTAGGGCTTCCGCGGCTTTCTGACGCCGTTTCCCGCGCGGGCACGAGCCCGGCGGCCCTTGGAGTTTGCAGCGTACCGCGTACCGCCTCGTCTCGTTTCCACCGCCCCGCCTCCAACATACAATCGCGTTGATGCGCAAGCCAATCGTCGTCAGGCAGCTCACGATCTGGTCGCCGACCGTCCCCCTGCGGCAGAAGTTCCGTCATGCCGTCGCCGAGCGCGGTCAGGCGGAACCCGTCATCGTGGCGGCCGAGCTGTCGGATCGTTCCATCGGCTACGGCGAGACGCACGCTCGCCCCTACGTTACGGGCGAAACGAACGAGGACGTTCATCGGACGATCGAGGACGTGCTCGTCCCTCTTCTGGTCGACCTGCGGGCCGGCAGCTTCTTCGAGGCCGTCGAAGCCATCGCAGTCTTGCCGCACAACGACGAATCCGGTCGGGTCATCGCCGCCGCGCGGGCCGCCGTCGAGTTGGCTGTGCTCGATGCGTACAGCCGTGCCTTCGCACGCCCGCTCAGCACGCTGGCTGGCTGGCTCGGAGACGTCGGCCTCGGGGAGCCTGGCAGTCTGGGTCGCGTTCGGTACAGCGGCGTCGTCTCGGCTGAAGACCCCCGCCGAGCCGCCTGGACCATCCGCAAGATGCGTCTGTTCGGCCTGGGCGACTTCAAGATGAAAGTCGGCGACAAACAGGACGGGGACCGGCTTGCTGCCGCTTTGCGCGTGCTCGGCCGCCCCATCGGACGCAGCCGCGCGACGCTGCGTTTGGACGCCAACGGCGCTTGGACAGCCGAACAGGCCGTCGAACGACTGCAAGCTTGGGGGACGCTGCCCATCGCCAGCGTGGAGCAACCAGTCGCCAAGCACGATCTGGACGGCTGGCGGCAGCTCGCGTTGCAGATCAAGCGACCGTTGATGGCGGACGAGTCGCTTGTCACGCCTGAGGACGGCGACCGTTTCGCTCGCAGCGGGGCCGCGGTTGGTTTCAACATCCGAATCAGCAAGAACGGCGGGCTGATCCCTGCCATCCGACTGGCGATGACGGCTCGAAAGGCGGGACTGGCCTACCAATTGGGCTGCATGGTGGGCGAGACCAGCATCCTCTCTGCGGTCGGCCGCTGGTTTCTTCAGATCGTCCCCGGCGTTCGATTCGCGGAGGGGAGCTTCGGCGGCTTCCTGCTGCGAGGCGACGTGACACGCCGCTCCATCCGCTTCGGGTACGGCGGCCGCTGGTCGCCGCTGTCGGGCCTCGGTCTGGGGATCGAGGTCGTTCCGGAACGACTGGCCGCC
>CAZERK010000707.1:0-1721 GCA_964514515.1 uncultured Planctomycetaceae bacterium | reverse complement strand
GCCCGACCGCGGCGTCGATTACGTCAACGCCGTCCGCAAGCTCTACCCCGAAGTCCCCGGCATGGCCGACTACTGCGTCTACTGGTTCCGCCGCGCCCACGACCATTTGCCCGTCTGCACGCCCGAAGACCCCGTCGCCGGCCGCGCCGGCCTTGTCGGCACCCAGAACATTCGCAACAACCAGTCCCGCGTCGGCGGCCTCGACTACGTCGTGAAGTCCGGCACTATCGTCGAAGCCGTCGACAACCAGCCCTGGTCCGGCGAGGCCAACGTCCACGTCTCCATAGCCAACTGGGTGAAACACGGGACCGGGTACCTAGGCCCGTTGCTAATCCCCGTCAAGAAGAAGCTCTGGTCCAAAGTCGCTTTCACCCCTCCCCTCTTCGAGCACCGCGCCGCCGCCCACCGCCGCACAACTACCACCGGCAAACGCGGCCACACCCGCATAGACAAATCCTTCGAACTTGCCTACCGCGAATGCCCTCACATCAACTCTGCGCTATCTGATCAAACCGACCTGATCGCCGCTCGCATCTTGACCTGCAACACCGACCCCCAGCGGATCTTCCGTGGCCTCGAACCTGGGAACATGGGTTTCCTCTTAGAGGAGCAAGAGGCTCGCGCCATGTTCAAGAGCGATGCCCGCACTACCGCCGTGGTACGCCCCTATCTCATCGGTCGAGAGTTGTTGACCAGCGATGGAACGCCAAGCCGATGGTTAATTGACTTCCAGCGTCTCCCGATCACCGAGGCAATGGCATTTCCTGCGGCTTTCGAACATGTCAGGCGGATTGTCCTACCACAGATGCAGCGCATCGCCGCGAAATCTGGTGCCAAAGCCGGCATCGCCGCCGACGATCTCGATGTGCGTATAGCAAAGCGCCAACTCGTAGCGCGGGTGGAAACGTGGTGGCAACTTCGGCGCTGTGTCCCCGAAACCGTGGAGGCCGTCGAATCGATGCCCCGCTATATCGTTTGCTCGTTGGTTACTAAACGACCGATCTTCGTATTCCTCTCCAATACGATTAGGCCGAGTAATCTGGTGCAGTCCTTTACCTTCTCCGACGACTACTCCTTCGGCGTCCTCCAATCCAACGCCCACTGGCAATGGTTCATCGCCAAGTGCTCAAAGCTCACCGAGCGGTTCCGCTACACGCCCGAATCCGTCTTCGACACCTTCCCCTGGCCGCAATCGCCGACCGTCAAGCAGATTGACGCCGTCGCCGCCGCCGCGCGAGAAGTCCGCCGCGTTCGCGCCGAAGCCCTCGAGAACATCTCCGGCGGGCTTCGCGCGCTGTACCGCATACTCGAACTGCCCGGCAAGAACCCGCTCCGCGACGCACACGCCGCGCTTGACGCCGCCGTTCTCGCCGCCTACGGCTTCACGGGCCGTGCCGATCCGAGCCGTGGCCGCAAGAAAGCCGCCTCCGAACAGAGCCGCGCGCGTGAGCAAGCGGTTCCTTCACAAGGACCGAAAGGGCCGCTCGCTCAGGCACGCGACTCGGATTCGAGTCTCCTCGCTCAACTTCTTGATCTGAACCTCGAAGTCGCCGCTCGCATCGACCGTGGCGAGACCGTCACCGCCCCCGGCATTCCGCCCGGCTACCCCGCGCCGGCGGACCTCGTGACATCCGACTGCATCACACCGTAGCGGCCCCCTCCCGAAAGTGGTGAGAGGACCGCCTGCTCACGCGCGCGGCTCTGCTCGGAAGCGTCCGGCC
>CAZERK010000706.1:0-1724 GCA_964514515.1 uncultured Planctomycetaceae bacterium | reverse complement strand
CTACCGGACGAGGAGCTGCGGGGCCTACCGGACGTGGACTTCCGCAGCCGCTACACGCCGACGACGTACGGGCAGAAGTTGGCCGTGCGGTTTCTGGACAAGGCGACCGTCCCCAACCAGTTTGAGAACCTGGGCATGGACCTGGACGCCGTGGCGGAACTCACGCGGATTTGCGAGCAGGACTCCGGCATGATCGTCATCGCCGGCCCGACCGGCAGCGGCAAGACGACCACGCTGTACACCGCTCTGAAAATCATCGACGCGGAGACGCGGAACATCGTCACGATCGAGGACCCGGTCGAGTACGAGTTGGAGAACACGACGCAAATCTCGATCGACCCCCTGCACAACGTCACGTTCGCGTCGGTCCTGGCCTCGGTCTTGCGGCAGGATCCGGACGTGATCCTGGTCGGCGAAATCCGAGACCAGGAGACGGCCAAGATGGCCATGCAGGCCGCGACGACCGGCCACCTCGTCCTGACGACGATCCACGCGCGCGACACCGTGGGAACGGTCTTTCGCATGTTGGACCTCGGCGTCGAGGCGTTCCTGATCGCCAACGCCGTCTCGATGTGCCTGTCCCAGCGGCTGGTGCGCGTTCTGTGCCCGACGTGCAAGCGGCCGTACAAGCCGGACAGCGGGCTCATCCGACGGATGCGGCTGGAAGGGCGGCAGTACGGCATGTTCTACGAGGCCGTCGGCTGCAAATTGTGCATGGGAACGGGCTATCGCGGCCGCATGGCCCTGTTCGAGTTGTTGAGCTTCACGCCTCAGGTCCGCGACGTGATCCTGACCAATCCGACGATCTCCGATCTCCGCAAGGCTGCCGGAGAATGGATGTTCCATACGCTGGCGTCCAGCGGGTACCGCAAGGTCATCGAAGGAATCACGACGGTCCAGGAGGTCGAGCGCGTGGCCAGCATGGCCTAGCGGCCGACACGGCGAGAACGCGATTGCCCTGGACGACGGCGGCCGACGGCCCGAATCTGAGGTTGTCTCCCGCGAGCCCACGGCGTAGAATCCGGGTCTTGTTTTTGCGCATGACGTTCGCTTGCGGTGCTGCCGGCATGACGGGATGGCCGGCGTACGGCGGACGTGACCGCCGCCGGCAAGACTGCGTCGCCGACGCCCGCGAAGTACAGCCGCGGGCTTGAGGCGAAGATGATCGCCGTCGGCGAACCTGCATCGCCCAGAGGCGGGCGACGCTGCATCCGGGCGAAAGACGCCCCAACGTTGCAAACCTGAAGCACCCGGCCCAGCCTTGGCAAGACGCACCCCATGCCAGATGTAACATCGCTCGATGGTTCGTGGACGGCGGCGCTCGCGGCGCTGCCAGTTCCAGGCGACTACTTCAGCATCGTGAAGATCGTGATCTTCCTCGCAGCCGCGCTGACGTGGACCTACAGCACGGCCTGGGTCTTTAGCGACCTTCGCAAGCTCGACCTTGCTGCGATGCCCTGGTTGGCGATCATCTTCAGCGCCGGCTTTCTCTCCTGCGTCGTCTGGATCGTCCTGCCGCTGTTCTGGGCAAGCCTGATTCTCTACTTGCTGGCATTCGGCGGCGCGCTCGTCGGCTACTCCGTCTTCCACAATCGCCGAGTCTCGCCCGCGCAGACGATCCTGACGGCCGCCCATCTGAAGCGGGTGCTCCAGCCCAAGCCGACGGCCAAGGGCAAAGCCAAGGGCAAGGGACCGAGCAAGGCGGCCGCGGCCGAAGCGGCCGA
>CAZERK010000705.1:0-1729 GCA_964514515.1 uncultured Planctomycetaceae bacterium | reverse complement strand
GCGGCCTCCGCGCAGTCGGCATGCTCGGGCGGCAGGCCCTGCCACATGCTGTGCGCGCCGAAGCCCGTGGTGATCTCGGTGAAGGGCGGCGTGCCGTTGGTGAGAGCGCTGTCGTCGTCATCCAGCGTGAGGAAGTCGACGCAGATCTGCGGCGTAATGGCCCCGCCCTGATGCAGCAGGATCGAGTTCACCGTCAGGTTGGAGATGATGCTGAGGTAATCGACCGGCTCGGTGATGTAAAGCTCGTTGCGCGTGCTCCAGCCGCAGCCGGCCAGCAACTGGCCGCACTCAGGGATCTCACCGGTGCACGGGTATTGAAAGTCGTTGTCGCCCGTGCGAATGCCGGCGTTGCAGTTGCCCGCAAAGCCGTAGCCGAGCACGGGGTCGTCGACGGTGAGCATGCTGTGGCAATCGGACATGCCTTCGCCATAGGCATCCTGCCCGCTGCCGCCGCAATCGACGACGTGATGGCCGTACTCGTGGTGGATGACGCTCTGGAAAGCGGTGTTGACGTAGCCTTGGCCGGAGGAGCAGAAGTTGATGGAGGAACCGTCCGACCAAGCATTGCCGGGGCAATAGAGATCGGTGCGGTTCACGTGGATCGGGAAATTCGTCTCCGCGCTGATCGTCGGGAAGCCGGGGTTCTGCGCGAGGACCCAGTCACGCACCTTGTTCGCCTGCACGTACGCGTTCACCTGGGCCCGCACCGCCTCTGACGCATTCGCGGCATTGTGCAGGAAGTTGGCCGGCCCCGGTGGCGTCACGCTCAGCGTGAGCGTCTCCTCCGCGCCCGCGTAGTTGTCCACGTTGAAGTAGAGGCCGTACATGTAGGAGAGCACCGACACCGTACTCGAACCGCTGTTCGGAATCGTGAAATTGCCGGCGCCGTCGGCGTAGACGGTGCGGCCGTGCAGGTCGCTGCTGCCGACGAGCATGTTCGGCGCGGCGGCGTGGCCAAGCAGGCGGGCCAACCGCGCTGCAAACGCCGGGTCGGCGAGTTTTCGGGGTGGAATCTTGTCCGAGGCAATGCCGCGAATGTAGTCTCGCTCGAAGTAGGGCGACCAGATGAGCTCGCCGTGCATGTCGCGTCGAGAACCTAGATAGCGTTCGCTGATGCGTTTGGCGGTGGTTTGCGACGGCAGGTTCATGCCCAGTTGGCGGCAGCCCAGCCGGCGATCGAGGATGTACTCGGTGTATTCCTCCGCCTCGATGATGGCGTCTAACAGACGTTTGCCGCTGTCGAGATGCTCGCGGATGCCCCACTTCTGCATCCGAATGATTTTGACGATTTCGCGGGGCATCCCGCGCTGTTTGATTTCAGCGATGTAAACGTCGCGGCGGCCCGGCGTCGTGGGCCGGTGCGAAAGCGACTCGGTCACGCGACCGATGTTGACGTATTCGAGGTCGCCAAACTCGCGGACGAAGTTGAAGATAAACCCCCGGCACTTGTCGTCGCACAGACGTCGCAGCGCGGGGTCGTCGATTTCGTCGGCTAGCTCGAAGGCGGGATCGAAAATCAACTCGCCCTCGTCGATTCGTCCGCCGGGCAACCACTCGATCTGCATGAAAAATTCGGAACTGAGCCCCAACAGCGACTCCTCGGAAATGGCCTTGTCGTCTTCGCCCATCAAGGCGGGGCACATCCGGTTTCGCCATTCGAGGTGTTGGGGGTTGTCCTCGCGGCAATCCGAGGGAACGGCGTCGTGGAACTTGGGGCGAAGGGTTTCGT
>CAZERK010000704.1:0-1731 GCA_964514515.1 uncultured Planctomycetaceae bacterium | reverse complement strand
ACCTGTACGCCAAGCAGCGGCAATGGGGCGCCGCCCGCGATGCGATGGAGTCGGCCGTGGCGATGCGTCCCCGGATGCCGGGCCTGTACCTGCGGTTGGCCCAGCTTCACCTTCACATGAACGAGGCGGCCCGCGCGCTGCAGCTTCTTTCGCCGACGCAGCCGCCGTCGCTCCGCGCGTTCATGGAGGGCAGTGAGCAGGCGCGCCGGTTGAAAGTCGAGGCCTATCGTCAACTCGGGCAGGTTGTGCTGGCGGAGCGGTTGAGCCAGCAACTTAGTAAGGGAACGACCTCGGATCAGCTCCGCGAGGCGCGGTTGTTGTTGACGGATGGGCGGTATAGCGAGGCGGATGCGAAACTGAAGGCGATCTTGGAGGCCGAGCCGGAGAACATGGACGTTCTGGCGTTGCTCGTACGGAGCTATCAGCTCGGCGGGCGCATGGCGGACGCCAAGGCGTTGGTGTCGTCGTTGGAGGTGAAATACCCAGAAAACCGCGACATTGCGCAGCTCGTGATCGCGCTTGAGCAGGATGAGCCCACGCGCCAGGCGAAGATGTTGGAGTACCTGGAGTCGACAGCGGACCCGTTCGATCGAGCGGTTGGTTTGGCGGACTATTACACGAGTCTGGAGCAGCCGGACAAGGCGATTGAGTATTTGGATGCGGCCGAGAGGCTGAAGCCGGACGATCCCGGCATTGTCGCCCGCCAGTTTCGCATGGCGCTTCAGCAAAAGGACTGGAAGCGGGCGGAGGGTTACGCAGCCAGAGATGCCGCGCTGAACACCGACGGGACGAAAGGAAAGGTCACCCAGGGCCGCCTCGCACTGGCCAAGGGCGAGTATGACCAGGCGATCGAGATGATGTCGGCGGGTCTGGCGAGCTATCCGAACTATTCGCTCGGGTGGACGTTCCTGTCCGAGGCTTACCGCGCAGCGGGCCGTGCGGCGGAGGCCAAGTCCGTGCTTCAGCGGGCGCTTGAGATTGACCCGACGAACGGTTATGCGAACCGCAGCCTGGCGGAGCTATGCACCCGAGAGGGCGACGAGGCCGGCGCGAGGAAGTACCTGTTGGCGGCCATGCGGAGCCTGCCGGACGACCCGTGGGTCCGCCACCGACTGCAAATCCTGAACGAGAAGCAGAACCCCAAGGACGGGATCGTGCTTCGCGAGAAGAATCGCCAAGAGAACCCGGACGATCTCGAGAACCTTGTTCTTCTTGCGCGGCTTTACGCCCTGCCGGAGGTGGCGGACTTCGACAAAGCGGCGGATGCGTACGAGCATGCCCTCCAAGTATCCAAGGACGATATCGCCCTGGCCCGAGAGGTGGCCGGTTTCTATGGGCGCGAGGACGTCAATCGCCCTAGCCAAGGCGAGGACTTGCTTCTGCGGCTCTTGAAGGAGGAGCAAGACAAGGAGAAGAAGGCGATGGTCGCGGTCTCCTTGGGCCAATTCTATGAGGCGCAGAAGGTGCAGGCTACGGCGGATCGGTATTTTCGATTGGCGGTGAGCTTGGCTCCATCCGCGGAGGTTCTGACGTACGCCGCTGAATTCTACACGCGGATCAATCGGCTTCGGGACGCTCTGGAGTACTATGAGCGCGTTCGGCAGACAGCGGAGCATCATCCAGAGCTGGTGACGACGGCCCGGCTGCGGATCATCGGAATACTGCTGACGCTCGGCGAGATGGATGATGCAAAGGAGCAGATCGACGCCTATGTGCTCGACCACCCGGACG
>CAZERK010000703.1:0-1742 GCA_964514515.1 uncultured Planctomycetaceae bacterium | reverse complement strand
CGAACTGCCCGCCAAGGCCCACGCGATGGCCGGGACCTTCCTGATGGAGGCCGGCAAGACGGCGGCGGCGATCCGGCACTACAGCGACGCGCTGAAGGGTATGCCCGAGCGGCCGCCGACGGATTTGGTGCGGTATCGCTACGCGACGTGCCTGCAGCGAGAAGGCGATTGGCGGCAGGCTCGGTTGGAGTTTGCGGCCGTCTTTCAGCGGTACCCGACGGGCGCGTTGGCTGAACACGCCAGACGGATGTACGACTGGCCGCACGACTTCTTCTCGATTCAATGCGGCGCGTTTCGAGAGAGGCGCGGCGCTGACGAACTCGCCTCGAAGTTGAAACGGGCGGGGCTGGATGGCCGAGTCGAGATGCGGCCGCGGTCCGGAGAACCGATGAACATGGTTTTTGTCGGGCGCTTTCCGCAATACGCCCAGGGGGAGGAGGCCTTGCGCGTCGTCCAACGCCAAGTTGCCGGCGCGATGATCGTGCCGTGAGCGCGAGTTGTGGATGGAGGTCAACGGAAGGACGACCGATGAGGAAAGCGGCTCGCGTCAGACAGCTTCGCGGAGCCGGTTGGTGAGTCGATTGAACGGGCGAAGCGTTCGTGCTGCGGGAGCATGAGGCCGGATCGGCTCGTAGCGCTTCGTGCTTGCATGACCCCAGAGGTTTGTGGACTCGCCGTCACAGGGAGTCAGGGATGACGACAGACGGTTGGCGGGCAGTCTTGGCGGTGGCAACGGTCGCCGTTTCCTTGGCCACAGGCTGCTCCAGGACGGATCACCGAATACCGGATGCCGTGCCGATCGAGCCGGCGGCGTTGTATCAGCCTTTTACGGACGCGCAGGGACTGCCGGAAGCGTATATTGATCGCCCTCCGTACCGCCTGAACGTCGGCGACATATTGGAGGTCATCTATCAGGTCCGGAACGTCGCCACCGAGAAGCCCTACGATCTCAAGATTGAGGACCGCATCCGCCTGATGTTCCCTTATCAGGAGCGGTTCTCGCAGGAACTCACCGTTCAGGCAGACGGCTCAATTCGCTGCCTGCTGGTCGGCCGCGTGCGTGCGCAGGGGCTCAGCGCCGGCGATTTAGAGGAGCAACTCAGGCGAGCCTACGCGCGCTATATCAAGGACCCCGAGCTGACGGTGGTCGTCGAGGCGGCCAACGTCAAGATCGTCGAGCTCAAGAAGGCGATCACGACGGCGCCTCGCGGCCAGTCGCGATTGGTTCCCATCAAGCCGGACGGCACGATCGACTTGCCGTACGTCGGAGAAGCGCCGGTCGCCGGCAAGACGGTTTCCGAAGCCAAGCACATGCTTGACGAGATGTACATGCAGAACGACCTCGAGGAAGTCGAGGTCACGGTTCAAACGCTCGAGTTCGCTCCCCGCCGGATTTACGTGCTCGGCGAAGTCATGTACCCGACGTTGGTCGAAGCCCAGGTGCCGACGAGCGTTATCCAGGCCATCATACGGGCGGGTGGGCCGACGGTTCGCGCGGAGAAGAGCAAGATCCTCGTCGTGCGGCGGCATCAGCTTCCGCTGCCGCAGGCCATCGTCTTCGACATGCAGTCTGTCTTGGAAGGCCAGAAGCCGGGTCCAGACGGCCGCGTGCCGGATGCCAGCCGCTTCCGCCACGACTTCTACCTGGCGGATGGAGACATCGTTTACGTGCCTGCGAGCGATCTGGCCAAGGCCGGCGACTGGATCGACCAGGTCTTCACGCGAGGCATTCGAGCGATCTT
>CAZERK010000702.1:0-1746 GCA_964514515.1 uncultured Planctomycetaceae bacterium | reverse complement strand
GCCTCGCCGAGACCCCCCAAGCAGGCCGCAAAGCCACCCTCGGGGGGCCGGTCACCCCGTCCCCCGATGTCTTTGTTCGCGACGTGACGGCCCACGCCGTGGGATGCTGCGTGGTGGACACCTCGGGCGCGAAGCAGCAACTTCTCAACGCTCCGATTATCCCCAAGCACACGCCGATTCCCTGCCACAGGACCGACCGGTTCTACCTTGAACGGGAAGATCAGGCCACGGCCAAGATCGAAATCCTTCAGGGTGAGCCCGAGGCTCTTCGCGACAACTGCCTGATCATCGGCGAACTGCTAATGGACAACCTGCCGGCCGAGCCCAAGCGCACTCAGCGCATCGAAGTGGACTACATCATCGACGGAAACGGCATGGTCACGGCGACCGTCAGGGATACGGTCGGTGGCCAGAGCAAGACCGTCTCGGTGGACTACAAAAAGGGCGTTAAGCCAATGGACAAGCTGGCCTCCATCTGAGGCCGGTTCTCTTCAACACGACCTTCACAGGAGACTAAGATGATCGCAAACCGTAAAACTGTCCCACGCCCTGACGGACGACATATAATGCAAACCCCCGCTGCTGGACGTCTGGATACCTTCGGCGGCTCCGTCGTCCGTTTCCTTGCTGATATCTTTCCTCCGCTCGTCGAGATCGACTCCGGCCGCATGGCGGGCGTGATCGTTGAAGACCCATTCGCTGCAACATGCGTTCTGATTCTCGACGTGTCCGGCTCCATGGACACCCCAGATTGGCCGCCCTCTCGCCTCGCCGGAGCCAAGGATGCTGCCCGCGCCTATGTCCGGCGCCTCCGTGCGCGCAACCCTGCGGCTCTTCTGGCGATTGTCGTTTATGACGACAACGCGCGGGTCATCTGTTCCCTGACTCGCGCATCCAATCAAAGTGTCATCGAACAACAGATCGACAGCATGAGAACCGGGGGCTACACGAGCATCACCGCCGGCCTGGAACAGGCGCTGCCTCTGCTCGCGCCGAGCACCGGCGAGAAGCAGGTCATCCTCCTTACGGATGGTCACCACAATCACGGGCCCTCCCCGATCGAGGCGGGCGAGGCCATCCGCCGCCTGGCGACGCTGGAATGCGTCGGCATTGGCGGATCGCCGGAGGAGGTCGACGAGGAACTTCTTCGCTCCATCGCCTCCAGCAGGCCGGACGGCAGCAAGCGCTACCGCTGGATCGGAAACCCAGAGGGGCTGGTGCAGCATTTTGAGGATTTGGCCAACGGAATCACGAGGCAACCATGACCACGATTCACAACATTCTTATGTTTCCCTTCTTCATCCTGCAGTGCGTTGTGGACATCTATATCTGCCTGCTCGTGACGCGGCTGCTCCTGCGCTCTGCGGCCACCTCGCAGGCGGCGAGGGCCACGACGCTCATTCAGGACCTCACCGACCCCTTGGCCTTCGCCGTCCAGCGGCGCCTGTCGGCATGGAAGGGCAAGCCCGTTCCCGGCTGGGCAGCCTGGACAGCGTTGTGCGTGGGCATCTGGATCGTCCGCAGCCTGCTGGCGTCGCTGGCAGCCGCGGTTCACTGACATGAAAACCCAAACGCAGCCGAAAGGAGTTCGACATGGCTCAGCAAACGAAACAACGCCCCGAACGGGAGTTCCGGTCTGGACGCATCACCACTTCGATCTGGGCGCAAGAGGCCGACCGCAACGGTCGCCGAGTGGTCCAGTTCAGCATCCGTTTTCAGAAGCGTTATCGCGACAAGAACGGCGCG
>CAZERK010000701.1:0-1757 GCA_964514515.1 uncultured Planctomycetaceae bacterium | reverse complement strand
GGCCGTGTAGTCGACGAACACGGCGTAGCCGTTCTGGACGTCCGACAGGGCGCGACTGCGGCGATAATGCCGCCAGGGAATGCCGTCCGACCAGTCGAGCATGCGGCGGGTCCCGCTCTCTTCTGACCGTGCTTCCAGGTCGCGGTATTCCTCGCCGTAGGCCAGCAGTTCAACCTTTTCGATCTGCTTCTGAATGAGCGAGGGGATGGTCGCCAGCCCTCGGAACGGAATCAGCCAGCCAATCAGTAAGACGATCATCGCCAGCACGTGCAGTCGGTTTCTCCGCGCGGGCGCGTCTCCGAACTGCACCATCCCCTTGATCCAAGCGGCGATCGCGACGCACAACAAGAAGATGAGGCTGAGCAGCAGCCCGTAGTCGCCAAGCTGTCCGCGCAACGGATTCAGCAGCCAGACGACCGTTCCGAGCAGCAGGAAGCCCATGAGCCGTTCAAACGTGCCCATCCACGGCCCCGGTTTCGGCACCCATCGCAGCCAGCCGGGATTCGCGGCCAGCAGGAAGAACGGCAGGGCCATGCCGATGCCCACGACGAAGAAGATCATCGCGCCCTGCGCCGGCGGGAACTTGCTGGCGGCGCCGACGGCGGCGCTGAGAAACGGCGCCGTGCAGGCCGTCCCGAGGAACGTCGCCAGCACGCCCGTGAAGAACGCGGAGAGCGGCCCCTCGCCTTCGGCTTTCTGCCCCAACTCGTTGATGAGCCTTGGCGGGAACAGGGCGAACACGCCGAACAGGCTCAGGGCGAACGCAGTCACGATCGCCGCCAGCGCGAGCACGACGCGGGGGCTTTGGAACAGTCCTCCCCAGCCGCGGCCGGTCGCCCAGAACAGGATGCTGATGAAGCCGAAGAAGGCCAGAATGCCGGCGCAGTAAACGACGCCTAATAGAAGAACCCTGGCGCGGTCGTCCTTCGCCTGGCGGACGAACGAGAGAATTTTCAGCGAGATGCCCGGCAGCACGCACGGCATCAGGTTCAGTACGATGCCCCCGATCATCGCCAGCAGCAGAACGCCAACGTATCCGAGGCTTCCGAACCAAGCCTCGATTCGTTGGAGGGCGGGCCGTTCGTAGGTTCCGACTCCGGGAGCGTTCTCGCCGCGGTCGCCGGCTCCGTTTCGTCCCGGGCTGGCGATGGGCGACCCGGTCTCCGCGCCCGTAGGTGGGGCCGAGCCTGTCGGCAGGGCCGAATCCGTCGTCAAGCCCGAACCTGGTTGCGTTTGCGTGCTCGGGTGCGCCTGCGTGCCTGGGGCGCCTGTCGGCGAGTCGCCTTGGACAACGACCGGTTCGCCTGGCGCGATCGTGATGGGAGCGGAGAACTCGATCTGCTGCGGCCGGAAGCAGGTGCCGGCATCTGAACAAATCTGATATTGGAGTACGCCGCGGATCGCCCGGGGGCCGGGCGTCGCGTCGTCGAGTACGCGAGCGGGAATTTTGAAGGCGATCTGGCCGCCGTATTCGCTGCGCTTGCCGAGCAGCTTGTCGTCGCGGCCGTGCGCCTGTGGGTGTTCGCCCGCGCCGCGGTCCAGCCCGTCCGTCAACTCGACGAAGACGACTGCCGGAATCAGGTATTCCTGCAGCGGCTTGTTGGACTGCATATGATGCCGCGGCTCGACGTCCGCCTGGAGCGTCACGGTAAACGTCTCGCCACGACGGACCGTCGCCTGGCCGACTTGGACGAAGACCGATACGTGCTCCGCTTTCTCCGGGGGCGCCGGCAGGGCCGCCTCTGCCTTGTCGAACA
>CAZERK010000700.1:0-1758 GCA_964514515.1 uncultured Planctomycetaceae bacterium | reverse complement strand
AACCGTCGGCCCCGAACAGTTCTGCGCCGCCGACGTGAACGCCGACGGATTCGTGCTGTTCGACGACGTGGAGGCGTTCGTCGCGATGCTGCTGGAAGAGTAGCGCAGACGCCTACTCACGAAGATGCCTGGACGCGGGGCCCGCGGAACGTGAGTTCCGTGGGCCTCGCTGTTTATTCCCGGCAAGCCGGCCGGTACGATTCCTGACTCCTGAGTGTGGGGAGATTCTTCGATGACGAGCGAGCCGCCCAGTTCAGTTGATGCGACGCCCGGAGCCGTGGGCGCGCGGCCGGCGCGGCGCTCTGCGCGACTGCCGTGGCGCGTGTTTTGCCTCGTCGTGCTGCTATACGTCGCCTGGTGCGTCGCGTTGTACTTCTACCAGGACAAGCTCTTGTTTCCCGCCGACCTGACGCCCGGTCCGCTGTCCACCCCCGTGTACGATGCGACGTCCGCGTCCATCACGATCGGGACGGAGGAAGGGCGGTCGGTGGCTTGGTTCGTGCCTGCGCGGGGCGCTTCCGCCGACAAGCCCGCGCCGGTCGTCATCTACTTCCACGGCAATGCCGAACTCATCGATTATCAGTCAACGACGGTCGACGGCTACCGGGCGATGGGCTGGTCCGTCCTCCTTCCCGAATACCGCGGCTACGGACGGTCCGATGGAACGCCCAGCGAACAGACCATCGTCGCTGACGCCGTGCGATTTTACGACGAGTTGGTCAAACGGCCCGAGGTCGATGCCGGCCGAATCATCCTCCACGGCCGATCGGTCGGCGGCGGCCCGGCGGCCCAACTCGCGGCCCGACGGCCTTGTCGAGGCCTGATCCTCGAGTCCACGTTCACGAGCGTGGCCGACATGGCGTCCAAGTACTTCGTGCCGGACGCGCTGGTCAAGAACCCCCTTCGTACGGATCAGGTTCTGCCGACGCTCGACGCGCCGGTCCTGGTCTTCCACGGAACGCGCGACAACATCATCCCGGTCGCGCACGGCCGCCGACTGAAGGACTTGGCCAAGGATGCGAGGTACGTCGAGTACAACTGCCGCCACAACGACTTCCCGGGCGACGGCAACGAGGCGCCCTACTGGCGGGAGATCACCGCGTTTCTCCAACGGGTCGCGTGCGCCGGCAACCCCCAACGCCCTCTTGAGTTCCAACATGCCTCCTGATCACGCAAAGAGCGAGGCCCCCGATCGACTTCGCCTGGCCGTCCTGATCTCCGGGGCGGGGACCAGCCTCCAGAACCTCATCGACCGCGTGTCGGACGGCCGCCTGCCCGGCGTCGAGATCGCCGTCGTCATCTCGTCGCGCTCGACGGTCGCCGGCGTGGAGCGAGCGCGACAGGCGAAGCTGCCGCTCGAGATCATCCGCGTGAAGGACTTCCCCGAGATCGAGCGTTTCAGCGATCAAATCGCGCTCGCGATGGACGTCTATGCCGTGGATTTGGCCGTACAGGCCGGCTGGTTGTGCTATTGGCGGCTGCCGGATCGATGGCGCGGCAAGGTCATCAACATCCATCCGGCGCTCCTGCCGAAGCATGGCGGCCGAGGGATGTACGGGCATTACGTCCATGAGGCGGTGCTCGCGGCCGGCGAGAAGGAGAGCGGCGCGACCGTGCATTGGGTGGACGACGAGTACGACCACGGCCGCGTCATCATGCAGGCGCGTTGTCCCGTTCAACCGGACGACACGCCGGAGTCGCTCACGGCTCGCGTGCAGGCCTTGGACCGGGCGTTGCTGCCGGCGGCCATCCAGGCGC
>CAZERK010000699.1:0-1796 GCA_964514515.1 uncultured Planctomycetaceae bacterium | reverse complement strand
CCTTGAGCGCTCCGACGGTGAGCACCATGTCGATCTCCCGGGCGCCCATGGCGCTGGCGCAGCCCGCCTCCATGTCGATCTCCCGGGCGCCCATGTCGATGGCGCAGCCCGCCTCCATCGACTTGATCTCCCGCATGTTCGCGCCGAGGGGGAAGCCGACGACCGTGCAGACCGCGACCGACGATCCTTCCAGAGCGTCAGCGGCCGTCGCCACGTTGCACGGGTTCACGCAGACGGCCGCGAAGCCGTACTGGCGAGCCTCTCCGCACAGGCGCTCAATCTGCTCCGTCGTCGCTTCGGGCTTGAGCAACGTGTGGGCGATGTACTTGGCGAGTTCTTCAGGGCGCAGCGGGCTGCTCATCTTTCTTGATCCTCTTGTCACCTCGTGCCGTCGACAGGACGCCGCGCGACTCATCAATCGCGCATCTTGCCCCTCGCGGCGCCATCGAAAACGCGGCTGCGAGCGGGCGAAGCCGAATTCTGCAGCGTGCTGTCAGGCACGTTCGCAGTCTTCTCCGCATCTGGTCAAGCATCCGGCTGCACGGCCCCCCCTGCGGTGGTTCAACATGCCGCCGAGAAGCGCCCGTCATGAATCGGGGAATACTAACCGGTCCGGCGCTGACAGCCTACCCCGGTCGATCATCGCATCAGCACGGCGACGGCGGCTGTCACGGCGGCCGCGGCCGCGACGCCGGACAGCACGAGGGCGAGCACGGTCAAGCTCCTGAGCCGTGCGTGCTCCTTCGTGACATGCCGCTCTACCTCTTCAAACTGGCTCGTGCGGTCCTCGGCCATCGATTGGATCGCGCCGGCGCTGTTCTTCGTCAGCTCCACCTCCTGGCTTACGAGCCGCGCCAGACTGTTGACCATCTTTGAAAGCTGCTGCTGATTGGAGGCGAGGTCGGCGATCGGCTGCTGGCAGGCGGCCAACAACTGCCCCATCCGCTCCTGGCCCTGCTTCGCGTCCTCCAAGCCGCGGGCGACTTGGGCCACGGCGTCCGACGTCGACGCCGTTCGGTCCGCGAGCGCCTCGACGCGTTGTTCGATGCCGGCAACCGCCTCCGCCTGACCGCCGGCGATCTCGGGCAGCGTGGCAATCAACTCGCGAATGCGCTGCACGTTCTCCGCGTTAGCCTCCGCCTTCCCAACCAACGCGGGCAACGTCTCGCCGACGTATCGAAGCACGGCGTCCACCGAAGCCGTCTTCTCGCCGAGGCTGCCAGCGAGTTCCCTCACCTCGCCCACGGCCGCAAGCACGGACTCCAATCTACCCGCAAGGTCGGCCTGTCTCCGGTCGTTCTGCTCCTGCGCCGCAGTCAAGGCGCCGAACATCTCGTACAAACGTCGGATGCGCTCGACAGTCTGATCATCTTCAGCCGGGCGGCGTTCCGCAGGCTGTTCGCCCTCGGGCGCATCGTGATAGGAAGCCTCCGCCGCGTCGGAGCCGGGCGACTGACAAGCATGGCCGGCTGCATCCGTTTCGTAAGGCATCTCCCGCTCCTCCTCGCCTGGACTGCCATGCGGACCAGGCTCGCCGGTCTCCTGCGAGGCTTGCGCATCGGGCATCGGCGGACGGTCTCCGCGAATCGCTGCCAGGAGTCTGTTCCACCATGACGCCAAGACTGTGCTCCCCGCCGTCTATCGGCCTTGTATGCTACGAACGTAACGTGGATGCGTCAAAAACGGGGGCGTCGGCGCGAATCCGTTGCCGATCGTCTGGAGCGCGCCAACAATCTCCTGGTACTACGCGACAGCCGATCAGCAGGGCCGCTCCCATCTGGCGCGTGGTGGCGTTT
>CAZERK010000698.1:0-1798 GCA_964514515.1 uncultured Planctomycetaceae bacterium | reverse complement strand
GCGCCGAGTCCAGAAGCGTGGTGAACGGCTGACCCCCGATCATGCAAGCGTGGGAGATGCGCAGCGGAATCGAACCCTCCAAGACCAGGAAGTACTCGCCCTCCTTCGTGGCCTTCTGGACCGCCTCCGCCACCTGGGCGCCCTGGGCGGCCGCGACCGTGGGATGCACCACCAGCGAGATCACCCGCGTGAGCACCTCCAAGGGGCCGGGGTCTTCGGTGTTGAGGAGCGACACGGAACAGCCGCTGCAACTCATCCCCTGCAGCCAGATCACCCGCTTCTGCCGCTTGAAGATGCGCTCGAGTCCCTTGGCCAGCGCCGTCGTGGCGCCAGGCCCCAGGCCCGCCCCCGCCGTCAGCGCGCTCGCGATCCTCAGAAAATCCCGACGTGTGTAATGAGGCGTCATTCCAGTCTCTCCTGGGCCGGCGCGAACCCAGCCGGCCCCGATCCTTCAATGCACCGCGCACGCAATGCACGGATCAAACGATCGAACGACGCGGCCGACCTCGATCGGTTGAGAGGGATCGGCCACGACGGTTCCTTCCAGCGCCTTCTCCACGGGTCCGGGGTTCCCCTGGCCGTCACGCGGTGAGCAGTTCCAGGTCGTGGGGACGACGCACTGATAGTTGCTGATCTGGTAGTCCTTGATGGCGAGCCAATGCCCCAACGCACCGCGCGGCGCCTCCGTCAGCCCGACGCCGGCGGCTTCCTGCGGCAGCGCGAATTCGCACGCGGCGGCGCCGTTCGGCTCAATCTCTTCCAGCCATCGAAACGCCTCCCGCGTGAGCCACAGACTCTCCAGGCCGCGAGCGACGAATCGTCCCAACACCGAGACCAGTTTCTCGACCGGCACGCCCTGGGCGGCGCAGAACGCATCGACCTCCTTCTTCATCCAGCCGGCATTCGGGTCGGCGTAGTTCACCATGACGCGCGCCAGCGCCCCGACCTCCAGCGGCCGGCCCCGATAGCGAGGCGACTTGATCCAACTGTACGCCCCGGACTTCTCGGCGTGAGGGTGCGTCTCGCCCTTCGATGGATGCCGAACGCCGATGTCCTCGTACCACGAATGCGTGACTTCTTCGATGATGTGCCGCGGATCGAACGGCTCCCATTTCCCGTCGACGATGACGCCCGGCTTGATCCATTTCTCGCCGGAGGCGTCGGCGTCGAACGCGCCGTAGGAGAGGAAATCGCCGTAGCCCTTGCCGATGTCGAAATAGGCGGGAAACTCGGCCGCCACGTCGAGCAGATCGGGCAAGAAGACGCCTTCGACAAATCCTTGCACCTGTTCGAGCCGCGACCGGTATTCCAGCACGCGCTCCAGGGTCGGCGTCTGCGTGCAGCCGCCCGGCACGAGCGCGGTCGTGTGCGGCAAGCGAGCGCCGAACACGGAACCCATCTCGTGACAGAGCCGGCGAACCTCCAGCGCCTGGATATAGTGCGACAGCAGGCTGGCGTTGCGATCCAGGTCCTTGACGTATTGTGCCTCGTAGCGCGGCAGGAACGGCGCGGCCGCAAACGAGTCGTTCTGCGACAGGGCGCCCTCCACCCACGCCTTGACGCCCCGCAGCGTCCGGTCTCGACCCGAATACTTGAGAACGGCCGTCACGTCCACGTAGTCCAGCGCCGCCAGGTGGTAGAATTGGAGGATGTGCGATTGAAGGAAGTTGGCGGCCTGGATCAGAACCTGAAGCAGCCGTGCGTTGTGCGTCAGCTTGATCTTGTACGCCTGCTCCTGCGCCCGCACCGACGCGATGCCGTGGCTGACCGGGCAGACGCCGCAGATGCGCAGGAGCAG
>CAZERK010000697.1:0-1800 GCA_964514515.1 uncultured Planctomycetaceae bacterium | reverse complement strand
CGACAACACGCACAACGCACCAACAAACCGCGGGAACGAGCGATAATCAGTAGTGACCCCTTTTCTTTTCCAAGCTGATGCTAACCGGCGGTCTTGTTCGGCGCCAGCGCGCGTCCGAACGCAAACATCTCTCCGCTCACGTCCACGGTGATGGCATCGCCGGGCGCGAACTCGCCGGCGAGGATGCGGCGGGCGAGGGGGTTCTCGATTTCCTGTTGGATCAGCCGCTTGAGCGGTCTCGCGCCGAAGCTGGGGTCGTAGCCATCCTTGGCCAGCTTGTCCACGGCAGCATCGGAGAGCGACAGCGCCAGTTCGCGGTCAGCCAAGCGCTGCCGAAGCTGGCGCACCTGGATGTCGACGATCGCCCGGAGGTGCCGGCGGGTCAGACGATGGAAGACGATCACCTCGTCGATGCGGTTGAGAAACTCCGGGCGAAAATGTCGCTTCAACTCCTGGCGGACGGCCGTCTCGATTTCGATGTCGGCCACGATGTCGTCCGAGGCGTCGGCGTCGGGCGAGTCGGTTGCGTTTGAATGCGCGCTCCCCTTCGGGTCGCGGCTAAACGACGAGGAATCGCGACCTTCGGACAAGCGCTGGATGTGCTCGCTGCCGATGTTGCTGGTCATCGCGATGATCGTGTTTCGGAAGTCGACGGTGCGGCCGTGCCCGTCGGGCAGGCGGCCGGCGTCGAGCACCTGGAGCAGCACGTTGAACACGTCGCGATGGGCCTTCTCGATCTCGTCCAGAAGGATGACGCTATACGGCTTGCGGTGGACGGCCTCCGTCAGACGGCCGCCCTCTTCGTAGCCGACGTAACCCGGCGGGGCGCCGATCAGCCGGGCCACGCTGTGCGGCTCCATGAACTCGCTCATGTCGATGCGCACGAAGGCGGACTCGTCGTCGAACAGATACGCCGCCAGGGCCTTGCATAACTCGGTCTTGCCGACGCCCGTCGGGCCGAGGAACAGGAACGAGCCGATCGGGCGATTGGGGTCGCCGAGCCCCGCCCGTGAGCGGCGGACGGCATCGGAGACGGCCCGGATGGCCTCGTCCTGGCCGCCGCCGCGCTCGTGGAGGCGGTCCTCCATCTTCAGGCGCTTCTCCCGTTCGCCTTCGAGCATGCGCGACACGGGGACGCCGGTCCATTTGCTGACGATCTCGGCGATTTCCTCCGGCGTAACCTCCTCTCGCAGGAGGCCACCGCCTACGCGGTGTAGTTCGGCGAGTTCGGCCTCGCGCCGGGTGAGCTCCTGCTTCAGCTTGGGCAGTTCGCCGTAGGTCAGCCGAGCGGCCCGCTCGAGCTCGCCACGTCGCTGGGCCTCATCGAGCTCGACCTGCGCGGCGTCGATCTGCTGTCGGACCGTCTTGATCCCTTCGAGTTGGCGTTTCTCGTTCTCCCAGGTCGCGGTCAAGGCATGGTTCCGCTCGCCCAACTCCGCGAGCTGTTTCTCCACGCCTTCGAGTTGTTTCTTGCTGGCTTCGTCCTTCTCCTTCTTGAGGGCCTCACGCTCGATCTCCAACTGCATGATTCGTCGGCGCAGTTCGTCCAACTCCGCCGGCAGCGAGTCGTTCTCGATCCGCAGGCGCGAGGCCGCCTCGTCGATCAGGTCGATCGCCTTGTCCGGCAGGTGACGGTCCGGGATGTAGCGGTGCGAGAGCGTCGCCGCGGCGACCAGCGCCGAGTCCTGGATACGCACGCCGTGATGCGCGTCGTAGCGCGGCTTCAGGCCGCGGAGGATGGCGATCGTGTCCTCGACGGTCGGCTCGCCCACGTAGATCGTCTGGAAGCGCCGCTCCAGG
>CAZERK010000696.1:458-1803 GCA_964514515.1 uncultured Planctomycetaceae bacterium | reverse complement strand
CGTCCGTGATGCGGCCACCCGCCGGCCAAGGCCCGCGGCTCTCAGACGATCGCAGTACGCTGTTGCCGAGGCTCGCGGCTCTCAAGCGATCACCGCACGGCAGGTACGTGCTGTTGCCAACGCACGCGGTTTCTTGAGGCCGGCCGATATCAGCAATCTGCCGAGCGGCGGCCTCGCAACGATCCGTTCAGGCGTTGCGCTTCGCTCCGCCGCTGCCGCCGCCCTTGCCCGTCGCGCCGGTCGAGCCCTGCTTCTCAATCTTGCTCCACGTGTCGCGCAGCGCGGCGGTGCGGTTGAAGATCAGACGGCCTGACGCGCTGTCTGGATCGACGCAGAAGTAGCCGATTCGCTCGAACTGGTATCGGTTCCCGACGGCCGCGCCGGTCAGGCTCGGCTCGATGCGCGCGGACGATATGACCTCCAGCGACTTCGGGTTCAGGTTGCTCTTGTAGTCCTGCCCCGGCTCAACGTCGTCGGGGTCCGGTTTGAGGAACAGGTGGTCGTAGAGCCGCACGTCTGCCTCGATTGATTGCTCCGCTGCAACCCAATGGATGGTCCCCTTCACCTTACGACCGTCTGGCGCGTCGCCTCCGCGCGTCGCAGGATCGTAGCTGGCATGGACCTCGACGACTTCGCTTGTTTGGGGGTCCTTCACGACGCTCGTACAAGTCACCAAGTAGGCGTAGCGGAGGCGGACTTCCTTGCCCGGCGCGAGGCGGAAGTAGCCCTTGGGCGGGTCCTCGCGAAAATCGTCGCGTTCGATGTAGAGGATCTTTGAAAATGGCACGAGGCGCTTGCCGGCCGCCGGGTCTTCCGGGTTGTTGACGGCCTCCATCTGCTCGACCTGGCCGTCGGGGTAATTGTCGAGAACGAGCTTGAGCGGCCGGAGGACCGCCATGACGCGGGGCGCCCGCTTGTTCAAGTCCTCGCGGATGGCGTTCTCCAACCGTGCGATGTCGATGATGCTGTTGAACTTGGCGACGCCGATGTCGCGACAGAACGCGCGGATGGCCTCGGGCGTGTAGCCGCGCCGACGGAGGCCGCTGATCGTCGGCATTCGGGGATCGTCCCAGCCGCTGACGCGCTTCTCCTTGACCAGCTCCAGCAGACGCCGCTTGCTCATCACCGTGTAGTTCAGCTCCAGCCGGGCGAACTCGATCTGCTGAGGATGGTGGATCTTCTTGCCCCAGGGGCCGCTGCCGTCGTCCGTCCGGCCTTCGTTGACCGCATCGATGAACCAGTCGTAGAGCGGCCGATGGTTTTCGAACTCCAACGTGCAGATGGAATGCGTGATCCCCTCGAGGCTGTCCTCGAAGCCGTGGGCCCAGTCGTACATCGGATAGAT
>CAZERK010000696.1:0-448 GCA_964514515.1 uncultured Planctomycetaceae bacterium | reverse complement strand
CAGGATGCGATACTTGAGCGGGGCGCGCATGTTGAGGTTCGGGTGCGCCATGTCGATCTTCGCTCGCAGCGTCTTCGTCCCGTCAGGGAACTCGCCCCGGCGCATCCGCTCGAACAGGTCGAGATTCTCCTCGATGGTGCGTTGTCGATAGGGGCTTTCGCGGCCGGGGGCCGTCAGCGTGCCGCGGTGCTCCGCCACCTGCGCGGGCGACAGATCGCAGACGTAGGCTTTGCCCTTCTTGATGAGCTCGACGGCCCACGCGTGCATCTGGTCGCAGTAGTCCGAGGCGAAGAGCAGCCGGTCGCCCCAATCGGCCCCGAGCCAGCGGACGTCCTCGATGATCGAGTCGACGTACTCCTGCTCCTCCTTCTCCGGGTTGGTGTCGTCGAACCGCAAGTTGAACTTCCCGCCGTAGTCGGCCGCGATCCCCTAGTTCAGGTTGATGCTA
>CAZERK010000695.1:0-1814 GCA_964514515.1 uncultured Planctomycetaceae bacterium | reverse complement strand
GTGCTTGACGCCTTCGACGACGACCGTCGGTCCTTCCTTGCGGAGTTGCGCCCCCATGCGGCTCAGCTCGGCGACGTGTACGAATCGATCGGGGAAGATCTTCTCCGTGACGATGCTGTTCCCGTCGGCCAGGCAGAGCAGCGTCATGATCTGCGCCTGCAAGTCCGTGGGAAAGCCCGGGTACGGCTGCGTGGTCACCGTGACGGGCTCCAGGCGTCGCGACGAGGAGACTTGAACGCCGTCGGCCGTCCGCTCGACGTTCACGCCAATCGCCCGCAGACGGTCGACGACGGCCAGCAGATGATCGATCCGGCAGTTCGTGATGACGACGTCGCCGTTGGTGATGGCCGCGGCGATCAGAAACGTCCCCGCCTCGATGCGGTCGGGGATGATGCGATACTCGCAGCCGCGAAGCTCCTTCACGCCTTCGATCGTGACGCGCGGCGTCCCGTGGCCCGAGATGTGCGCGCCGCAGGCGATCAGGTAGTTGGCCAAATCGACGACCTCCGGTTCGCACGCCGCCGATTCGATGATCGTCGTGCCTTCCGCAAGGCATGCCGCCATCATGACGTTCGCCGTCCCCAGCACGGTCGAGCCGAACGGGCCGCCGAGGAATATCTCCGCTCCCTTGAGCCGCTTGGCCTTGACGTGGATGTCGCCGCTGAGCAAGTTGAGCTCCGCCCCCAGGGCCTCGAAGCCCGTCAGGTGCAGCCCGATCGGCCGGTCCCCGATGTTGCAGCCGCCGGGCAGGCTGACCTGCGCCCGCTGACGCTTGGCGAGCAACGGCCCCATGACGCAGACGCTCGCGCGCATCTTGCGCACGATCTCGTACTCGGCGTGGACGTTCATCTCGTCCTCCACCTTCAGGTGAAGGCCGTTCTGCTCGTCTCGCCAAACCTGAACGCCCAGCTTCTCCAGCAGGAAGGAGAGCTGCTTCACGTCCTCCAACGCCGGGACGCCGTGCAGGACGGTTTCGCCTTCCGTGAGGATGACCGCCGCCATGATGGGCAAGGCCGCGTTCTTCGACCCGCTGACCGAGATCGAGCCGCGAAGCCGGTTCCCGCCGACGATTTGAAAGCAGTCCACGTTTGTCGCCCTTCTGTTTGAAAGCTTGATCGCTCCACCCCAAGTCCCAACGCCCGGCGCTGCTCAGGCTCGCCGGACCGGACCGCGGCGCGGATTATACAGCGGTCGCCCGCCACGCCGTACAACGATCCCCAGCGCCCCGCAGACCGTCGCATTCTCGCAAACAGAGCCGCGACCGTAAGGGAGCGGCCGTTCTGCAGTTGCTTGGGCCTGCATCCCGGCGCGCCGGGACGAGATCACCGCTCCCTTACGGTCGCGGCTCTGTTTGGGCGCACGCCGGCGTGACCGACACGGCGAGAACGCGACGGCCCTGTCCGAGCCCCGCAATCATGCTCAGGACGACTTGACTGACTGATTACTCCTTTTATATTCCTCCGCCGGGTTGGCTGCCTCTGGTTACGGATGCCTGGAACCGTCGGGGGCGAGGCAGTCATCGGGTGAAAGCAATCGGAGAGTAGGACGGCGATGCTCTCGGGACGAGAGTCATTGGAAAGGGCGGATTGAGTATGCTCCCAGACAACTTCTTGGCGGACGTCGTTGCCGGGTTCTTCAACACAGTCGCAAACGCGTTGTTCAATTTCTTCCTGATCCCGTTCACTGCGGTCTCGAATTACGTTGCTAGTTGGGTCGCGGGCCTGTTCCCCACGCCGTGAGTCGCGTGAGGGCATCGGGCTCTGCCGGCACACGGGATCGAGCCGACGTCGCCGGCGCGGCCCGATCGGAGAGTC
>CAZERK010000694.1:0-1814 GCA_964514515.1 uncultured Planctomycetaceae bacterium | reverse complement strand
CGCACCTCATCGCAACGGGCGAGGCCAACGACGGCGTTTATCGCTGGCTGATTCCCGTCTCGCTCTCCGAGCATGGCCGCGTCAAAGTCGTGGCATGGGACGGCGATGGCAACAGCGGCGAGGACGTCTCTGATGCGGACTTCGCGATCGCCGCGACCGCCCAACTGTTCTACTACTTCCCGCTGGACGTCGATCCGGGTTGGAACCGAGACCTCGCGTGGGCCTTCGGTCATCCGGTCGGCGGCGGCTCCCACAACCACGATCCGAGCAACGGCTACACCGGCGTCAGCGTGTTCGGCTATAACCTCAACGGCGACTACGCGAACAACATGTCGGTGCGGTATCTGACGACGACGGCGATCGACTGCTCAGGCTTGATCGACGTCGAACTTCGCTTTTATCGTTGGCTGGGCGCGGAGCGATTCGACCATGCGACCGTCGAAGTTTCCAACGACGGCGTCGACTGGACCGCCATCTGGCAAAACCCAACGGACAGCGACGTCAGCGAGAATAGTTGGTCGCTCCAGGCGTACGATATCTCGGCCATCGCCGACGACCAGACGACGGTTTACATCCGATGGGGCATGGGGCCGACCGATTATTCAACGACATACCCGGGCTGGAACATTGACGACGTGCAGATTTGGGCGATCGCACCGCCGTGCAGCGAGCCCGGCGACATGGACGGCGACGGCGACGTGGACGGCGACGACCTCCAGGGCTTCACCGATTGCTACCTGCTCGGCGATCCCGCTGCTCCCGGCTGCGCCTGCGCGGACGTGGACGGCAGCGGGACGATCAGCCCGACGGACCTCGACTTGTCCGACGCAGCGCTAATGAAGTAGAACTTCATGCTCTAGGGTGTAGCGTCGGCGCCGGGCGGCCGACGCAAGCGGCTTTCGTGCTCGCTCGTGCTTTGCGTCTGCCACCCGCAGCTCGCGGGCGGGCTCAGGGCCAACTCCAGGCGCAGCACGGTCGGCCGTCAGCCTTCGACCGCCTCCCCGGTATCGATGCGCAAGAAGACGACGTCGGCCGACGCCAAGTCCAGCAAGGCAACCGTCTTGACCGACGCGCGGTGCAGGGCACCCGGATTGATGAGCCTCGGCACGCCGTCGCGGTGGTCAGCGCGTTGATGCGTATGCCCGTAGAACACGTAGTCCAGACGGGCATCCTGTCGGGCCCGGCGGAAGCCTGCCTCGTGTCCGTGGAAGAGTGCGATGCGCTTGCCGGCTGCAACGACGCGAACGAGCGGCGTCGGACAGGTCAGCCCGATCGCCTCAACGTAGTCGCGCAGCGGTTGGGTCGGCCGATCGCAATTTCCCCAGACGAATGTACAGTCATGTCCCGCCAGTTCGTCGAGCACGGCTTCCCCGCAGATATCCCCGCAATGAAACAACATGCGGGCGCCGCGCCCCACGAGCAGCTCCACGGCTCGGCGCGTCGAGGCGGCGTCGCCGTGGCTGTCCGACAGGATGCCGACGAGCACACGATCCTCCTGAAAAGCCCCCTCAACATCCGCTCCGCCGTCATGCGCTCGTCGCATCGAGCGCCCGGATGAGAGCCGCGGGCCTGGGCCCTCGGGTAGCCGCATCAGCAAGTCTGGCCACCGCGAGCAAACCGGTGCTACCCCCCGGCCAAGGCCGGGGGCTCTCAAGCGGTTCCGATCGTAGCGGGTGTTTGGATGAAAGTCGCGATCAGCGCGCCGTTTGCTGCAACTGCTCGATGGCGCCGTGTATCGCCTCGCGGTTGACCGGGTCCAGCTCGTGCGTGAGGGCCTTCTCCAATCGAGCGACGTCCGCCGGCGCGCCAATCGC
>CAZERK010000693.1:0-1817 GCA_964514515.1 uncultured Planctomycetaceae bacterium | reverse complement strand
CGCCACCAAGGCCGTCATCAGGACGGTCCGCAGCCGTGTCATCGCCCCGGTCACGATGGCCTCCTCGCGGGCGAGGCCCTCCCGCCGAAGCTGGTTGATGAAGGTCACCATGACGAGCCCGTTCAGCACGGCCACGCCGGAGAGCGCAATGAAGCCGACGCCGGCGGAGATGGAGAACGGCATCCCTCGCACCCACAACGCCACGACGCCGCCGGTGAGCGCCAGCGGCACCCCCGTGAACACGAGCAGGGCTTGTCGAATCGAGCCGAAGGTCGCGAAGAGCAGAATCGCAATCAGGCCGAGCGCCAACGGTACGACGACGGTCAACCGTTGCCGAGCCGCGATGAGGTGCTCAAACTGGCCGCCCCAACCGAGCCAATAGCCTTCGGGAAGCGGGCCAAGTCTCGCCTCGATGCGCTCCTGCGCCTCCCCGACGAAACCGCCGAGATCACGGCCGCGGACATTGCACTGAACAACCACGCGCCGCTTGCCATCCTCTCGGCGGATTTGACGGGCGCCCTCGCCGATGCTGATCTCGGCGACGTTTGCGAGCGGGACGTAACCGGCCGGCGCTCTCTCGCTGTCGGCGACACGCTTCAGCGCGAGGCGAGGCGCCTCCCCCCTCGGGAGCGGAATGGGAAGCGATCCCAATAGGTGGAGGTTTCCGCGCAGCGCTTCCGGCAGGCGCACGACCAAGTCGAACCGCCGATCGCCCTGAATCACCTCGCCAGCCGTCGCGCCACCCAGGGCAATCCCGATCACCTCCTGCACGTCTTTCACGTTCAGGCCGTACCGAGCCGCCGCTTGCCGGTCAATCCGGATCGTGACGAGGGGCATGCCGGCCACCTGTTCCACCTTGACGTCCTGCGCCCCGGCGACCTTCTCCAGCTCCGCGGCGACGGCGGCCGCATAGCGCTGCATGACCTCCATCTCGTCGCCGTAGACCTTCACGGCGAAATCGCTGCGCACACCGGAGACCAATTCGTTCATGCGCAGTTCAATAGGCTGGCTGAACTCGTAGTTCTGGCCGGGGATCTGCAGCACAACCTGTTCCATCGCCTCGGTCAGCTCAAGCTGGGTCGCGGCCTTCTTCCATCGGTCGCGCGGCCTGAGCATGATGTAGGCGTCGGAGATCTCGGGGCCGCAAACGTCCGTGACGATTTCCGACGTCCCGGTCCTGGAAAAGATCGACTCGATTTCGTCCGGGAAGGCCTCCAAGAGGACCTGTTCGACGACCGTCTGCATCTGGGCCGACGTACTCAGGGCAACGCTGGGCATGCGGGTTGGCTGCAAGGCGATCGCGCCTTCCGTAAGTTTCGGCACGAACTCGCTGCCGAGGCGGCCGGCCACGACCCCCGATGCGGCCAGGATGACGAGCGCGCCGAAAACCACCGATCGTCGAAACCGGACCGCGCAGCGAGCGATGGGGGCGTAGGCGGCCTTGGCAACCTGGACGACCCTGTTGTCCCGTTCCTTGACCCTGCCGCGAATCAGCAGCGCCACCATCGCCGGCACGAACGTCAGCGTCAGGACGAACGCCGCCGCCAGCGCGAAGATCACGGTGGTCGCCATCGGGCGGAACATCTTCCCTTCCACGCCGGTCAGGGCAAGGATCGGGATGTACACGGTGATGATGATCGCCTCGCCGAACATCGTGGCTGCGCGGACCTCCTTGCTCGCCGTGAATACCGTATCGAGCCGCTCGGACAAGGTGAGTCTGCGGCCGAGTCGGTGCTGGCTTTGCGCCAGGTGCCGGAGGCTGTTGTCGACCATGATGACGGCGCCCTCCACGATCAGGCCGAAATCCATGGCGCCGA
>CAZERK010000692.1:0-1817 GCA_964514515.1 uncultured Planctomycetaceae bacterium | reverse complement strand
CGAAGGCGCGGTCGCCTTGGAAGAGGAACTTGCCCAGGAGCCATAGCGTCTCGCTTCGCAGCGACGGCGACGCGAAGGACGCGGACGACGGCGCGGATGACGCGCGGGCCGTCGATCGGTCGGCGGCGCAGTCGGCCAGCCAGGCCGGGACCGCTCGATCGAGGTCCGACAGAGCCGTCGCCTCGCCTTCTTCGAGATCGCCGCAGCGGATGAAGAACGGCTTGACCAGCGACGCGGCCGGTTTGCGGCGTCGGGGACCGGCGCGTTGGATGACCAGCCAGCGACAAGCGGCGAGGCTCGCGACGTGGCGAAACTCCGGCCGGCCGATGGCGGCCGTCGCCCGATCCAGCACGCGCCGCAGCGCGGCGGCCTTCTCGAATCGCAGCGATTGGGCGGCGGACTGCATGGCCTCTCGCAGCGCGGCGAGGGCGGGTTCGTGATCGCCGGCCGAGAATGCGAAGGCGTCGGCGAGCATCGCGCGATAGGCGTCCAGCGGCACGCGGCCGTCGCAGGGCGCGGGGCACATCTCCATCTCGGCGTAGGCGCAAGGCTGGCCGTGTGGGGCCTGTTCGAGGACGTGCGGGTACCGACAGAGCGAGAACGTCTCCGTGAGCACCTGTGCCCATTCGTCGGCGTGCTTGCGCGTCGCAAACGGCCCGACGCACGAGGCGTCGTCCTGCCCAATCTCGCAGACAAGGCTGATCAGCGGCGTCGCCGCCTGTCGGTCGATCTTCAGGAACCAGACCGGCTTGAAGGCGATCTCGCGACGGTAGCCCTTGGGATTGAGCTGGCGGGCGATCCGGGCGTGCACCAGCTCCGTCTCGAAACGGCTGTAGGTCGGATGCCAATAGACGCGGGCGGCGACGGCGGACAGATTCGCCTTGCGGGTCTTCGAACCTGGCGGAGGGGCAGCGAGACGGCCCGCCACGACGCGCCGCAGGTTCTCGCCCAGAACGAGCAGGATCGGCCGGTCGTCGCAATCGGTGATGAGAGCGACGCCTGGATGGCCGGGAAGGGCGCGGGCGTCGAACGCCGAATCCGGCGCCCAGTCAAGCCGGTGCGCGAACAGCGATGGGGCCGTCATGGATGGACGCATGGGCGGCTCGCCCCGTCGCTCCGTCGTCCTGCCGGTGCGACGGGCGTTCCTCCGCGCCGATGACGGGGGTGCTTTCAACCCGACTCAGCCTCAGGGCAAGGTCAACTCATCTCGAAGAGCGCGTCGAGCAGGCGAAGCGTCTCGCCTTTCTGCTTAACGACAAGCACGGGCAGGGCGCACGTCATCAACAACTGCTCGGACGTGCTGCCCAGGAGCACGGCGGTCGGCCGCGTCTCGCCACGGCTGCCCAGGATGATCAGGTCCATCTTCCGAGCCGTCGCGACCTGCGCGATGGCGGCGCCCACGTCGTCGGACAGCACGACGATGGACTCGACCTGCACGTTTCGCGTATCGAGCTGGCCCAGGAACTCGCGCAGGTCCCGCTCGCCGAATCCACGCTGCTTCTCGACGGCCTCGTGGAACGTGAGGCCCGCCAGGTCGTATCGGGGGCTGACGCTGCGGACCGCGACGGCCGCCAGTTGCATCTTGGACGGCCCGGCCGCCTCGGCCAGTGCGACCGCCGTCTGAAGCGAGAGCTTGGCGTGCTCGGAACGATCGACGGCGACGAGGACGCGGTTGAAATGCGGCTGGCACAACTCCGGCACGACGAGCACGCTGCACGGGGACTTGCGAGCGATGCGGACGATCCGCGTGCCCAGACCGGCCTGGCTGACGGGCAGGCGCCGCCCCAGGATCATGAGGCCGAGGTCGTGCTCGCGAG
>CAZERK010000691.1:0-1832 GCA_964514515.1 uncultured Planctomycetaceae bacterium | reverse complement strand
CAGCGACGGTGCCCCTGGAACCAGCGCGTGACGCTCGAACGATGGATCTCGGATCGCGTGTTGAAGCTGACCTGCACGTCCGACGACATGCGGCCGCTCGCGGAAGCGTGCGGCTTGAAGGAGCCCGTCTATCGATGGCATCCTGACGAGCGGGCCCGACTCAAGGCCGAACTGGACGCCGCCTACTTCCTCCTCTACGGCATCAGCCGCGACGACGCCGAGTACATCCTGTCCACCTTCAAGGGGGCACGCCGGCGGGACGAGGCCGACGTCGGCGCCTTCCGTACGGCGGAACTGATCCTCCAATGCTACGACGATTTGCAGCCTGCGGCGTTACCATAGAACAACCATGCGTATCGTCGTCGATCAGGATATTCCCGGCGCCGCTGAGGCGTTCGCGCCGTTGGGCGAGGTTCGGGCGGTCGGCGGGCGAGGATTGGGACCGGAGAGCCTTGCCGAGGCGGACGCGCTGATCGTCCGGTCGGTCACGCGCGTGGACGCGAACCTGCTCGCGAGAACGGCCGTTCGCTTCGTCGGTACCGTCACCAGCGGCACGGATCACGTGGATCTGCGATACCTCGCCGATCGCGGCATCGCCTTCGCCTCCGCCGCCGGCTGCAACGCCGAGACCGTCTCGCAGTACGTCTTCACGGCAATCGCGCACCTCGCCGACAGGCTGGACTTCGACCCGCGAGGGCGGACGCTTGGCGTCGTCGGCGTCGGGCGGATCGGGGCGCGCGTGGCCCGCTGGGCGGAAGCCGTCGGCATGCGCGTACTCCGGTGCGATCCTCCGCGGGTGCGGCAGGGGCTTGGCGTCGGGTTCGTCGACATCGAGACGCTGCTGTCGGCGTCGGACGTCGTGACGCTGCACGTGCCGCTGACGCGCGACGGTCCGGACGCGACGTTTCGCTTGATCGGCCCGGCCCGGCTGTCGCGGATGAAGCTCGGGGCGATTCTCATCAATACGGCCCGCGGCGACGTGATCGACGAGCCTGCCCTGCTTGCCTCGATGCGGTCGGGACGGCACGACGCCGTCGTGCTCGACGTCTGGCACGGCGAACCCGCGATCAACAGCGACGTGGCGGAGGCGGTCGCGGTGGCCACGCCGCACGTGGCGGGCTATTCCGTCGAGGCCCGGCGCCGCGGCCTGGCGATGATCGTTGACGCCCTTCGCCTGGAGCTGTCGGGGGCTTCTGGTGACGAGGCCACTGCCGAGACGCAACCGCCTCCGAAGGACGCTTTGCCTCGCGATGCCATCTCCGTGACACCTAGCAATCGTCCGTGGCACGCAATCGCTCAGGCCGCGTTCGTTTCGTGCCCGCTGCTCGATTGGGATGCCGGACTGCGAACGGCGCTGCGGACGTCCGATGCGTCGGACGCCTTCGAACAACTTCGTAGACGATGCACAGCCAGGCGCGAATTCGGCGCATACCCGGTCTCGGACGCGCAGGGGTCCGTGGAGGCTGTGAGCGTTCTGCGGGCGGTTGGGTTCATGGAACGGGAAGAATCTGCGGGAGGCGGCAAGCGGAGTCGGTAAGGAGATAAACGGTAACTTCAGCTTTTGCAACAGGTTAAGCTGTCCTCACGTGCGCCGGACGCCCATAAAAAGAAACTGCCCAGACTCTTGAAAACCGTGGGCGGGTTCGTGTATGATGCCTTCGTGGGCAGGTAGCCGTTTCGAGCGGCGTACCCGTCTAATTACATGGAAGCAGGTTATCAGCCTCGCTGATGGATCGGCGACTTGGCAGGTTGGTCCCTGAGTCATCGAAAGCGCTATGCAAGAGGCGTTTTCGGACATGCGGGGGCTGGCTCGGCGATGCGAGAGCGCTGGG
>CAZERK010000690.1:0-1833 GCA_964514515.1 uncultured Planctomycetaceae bacterium | reverse complement strand
CGGCGTGATGGCGGCTGCGTCCAAGGGCTGCGCCGAGGCCGGCGGAACGGTCATCGCCGTCACGCCTCACCAGCAGATGGACGAGGTGAACGACCACGCCCATTACCATATTCCCACGGGGATGGGTTGGGCGCGGAACTGCATTACGGGCATCGCCGGCGACGTCGTCGTGGTCATCGGCGGGGCCGCGGGCACGCTCAGCGAGATCGCCTACGCCTGGATGTACGACCGGCCGATTCTGGCCCTGTCGTGCTGCGAGGGCTGGTCCCGTCGCATCGCCGGCCAGGCGATCGACAACCGCCGCAGCGACGTGATTGTCGATTGCAGGAGCGTTGAGGAGTTTGAGGCCGCTCTCAAGGACCGGCTCCAGCCCAAGACAGGCCAACGCAGATAGCGCTTTGGCGTAAAGGGGGGGTTCCCGCGGTATTACCCTGAGGAGGGCTGATTGCGTTTGAGGCGTGCGCTCAGCGCGAGTCTCGCCCGGCGGGGCCGTGCCGCAACGCACGACGCGGAGTCGAGCAGGCGTCGGCGATGGCTCTTCAGCAGCGACGCCAGGCGCCTCGCCAAGGCCGGGTCCGTACCGTCGAAACTCGCGAGCGGCGGGTCCTCCGCCAACGCGACGAACCATCTGACGAGATTCAGGTAGTCGCGGGTGTCGATGCACTCTGGCGCGATCCGACCCCGCTCGGCATCCATGTTGTGGTAGTTCAACAGCGGCAGGCAGATGCACGTCGCGTCGCAGCCGTAATAGCCGTACGCCGTCGCCTCGCACGTGCCGCCGTCCATCAGCTTCCGCTGAAAGCGAAACGCCCTGTCACGATCCGCCAACTTCTCCGCCACGAGCCGGCAATAGGCCGTCGCCGCCGGCGCGAACACGCTCGCCTTGTCGCCGACGCGCAGAACCGGCCCGTCGCCCAAAGCGATCCCCGGCAGGGCCTTGCTGTTCTCGACGACGACAACCAAGGCCCGTTGCGGCACGGTTCCCGCGTCCACGGCCGCGAGCGCGCCGCCGAAGCCGACCTCCTCCGCCCGCGTAAACAGCGCAAAGCAGGGCGCACGGCTGCCCCGCTCGCAGACTTCGTGCAACATGCCCAACACGGCGGCGAGGCCGGAGAGGTCGTCCGTCACGCGAGCGTGCAGGAGATTCCCACAAATCACGGCATCCGCGAGGTCCCACATGCCGGCAGCACCGCACGGGACGGGCGCCCGAACGCGAGCGATGACGGCCTTCGGCGGCGGGTCCGCGGCGGCTGACTGCCTTGCGGCGGGCTTCGCGGGCGTCTTCGTTCTTCTGCCAGATGCCGACTGGCGCATCGGTCGCCGCTTCGCAGAAGGCCTCGCGATCAATTCGACGATCCGCCCCGGAATCCAACGGCCGTCGACGTAAAACTTGATCTCTTGCGAAGGGAAGAACCGGCCCTGTACGCCGCCGTGCCAAGCAGCCTGAACATGGCGGCCGTCGATCATCTCCTCGGCCACGAAGCCGGGATGGTCCATGTGCGCGGCGAACAGAACCGGCCGCGTCCGCGCGCGCGATCTAGGCTCTCGCTTCGGGACGTACTTGACCAACAGGTTGCCGAAGGCGTCCGCGCGCAGACGGAGATGAGGATGCTGCTTCACGAACCCGCGAACAAAACCGACAACGCAGCCTTCGGCGAAAGGGGCGGTCGGTAGATCGACAACTTGCCGAAGCAGACGGAGCTCAGATTGGGACATGATGGAAAAACCTCCGAATAGCTCGTCGCACGCAGGTCGGTACGCGCCGAGCGTCCAAGCGCCTCAGCTGCAGCCCCCTTCGATTCGCCACCGCATGCAAGAGCAGGGCTCAACGGC
>CAZERK010000689.1:0-1841 GCA_964514515.1 uncultured Planctomycetaceae bacterium | reverse complement strand
CTCGCTTCTGGCTTGGTTCGCCTCAGTCGGCGAAGGCTCTGGGACCTTGCTCGACCTGCCCGACGGCAAAGCCCAGGGCTTTGACTTCGGCACGCGCTCGCCGTGCGACGCGGCCGCGATCGGCCGCGATCTTCTTCAGTACCGCGGCATCGACGCCTTGGAGGCGGCCTACGTCTCGCACCCCAATTTCGACCATTACAGCGGCATCGAGGGCCTGCTCGACGATTGCAGAATCCGGCGCTTGGTCATCAACGAACAGTACGAGCGATTCGCCCAGCCCAAGAGCGGCGCAGCCTACTTCCTGAAGGCGACTGCGGAAGCAGGCGTTCCCATCACGAACACGCAGCAGGGCGAGCAGACCGTCACGGCTCAAGGCGTCACGATCCGAACGCTCTGGCCGCCGCCCGCGGAGCGATGGACGGCCGCGGACAGCAACAACGCTTCAACCGTCCTGCGCGTCGAGTACCAGGGACGATCCATCCTGCTGACCGGCGACATCACGGAGATCGCGATCGCGAACCTCCTGACCGAACCGGACACCCTACGATCAGACGTGCTGGTTCTCCCGCATCACGGCGGCGTCGTGGCCAACACGGCGGCCTTCATCGAAGCCGTCGATCCCCAAGTCCTGATCCGATCCGCCGGCCAGCGACAGGCGCTCACGACGTCCGGCCTCGATGCGCTCGTCGGGGGCCGCCGCCTGCTGAACACGGCGGACGTTGGCTGCATTCTGGTCCGGATTCGCGACGGGCTGCTTCAGGCGGAGCCGGCGATAGCCCGGGGTGACAGGGCGGACGTACCATGACGCAATCGCTTACGCCGGGCGGCGATGCAGCGGTACGCCTCCGTCAGATAGCAGAGCAGGCCGTCTTCGCCGCCGTCCTCCGATTGGTCGCTCGGGATGGCAATCCACGATTGCGCGCGGCGTTGGCTCCCCGAGGCCGATGCCCTCCGTCAACCGTGGTCCGTGCTGCCATGCGTCGCCCGCGGGGGGGCGACGCTACATGGAACGGTCGGTTTACGACGCGCCTGCACGTGCGACGACGCTGGTCGCCGGCCCAATCGTCACCCAAAGCACGCGCCAAACGCCGTCTTCGGATCGTCTGAGCCGCAATTCAATCCGCACATCGACAGGCGGAAACAACGGCGCGTCGAGCGACAAACCCAGTTCGCGAAGGGACTCGATGTCGGCGGAAGCGGCAGGAGGCGCTGGCATCGGCTGGTCGGAGGGGCTAGCGGGCCGGCTTTCGGCGTGGCCCCGGCGAGCCATCAACTCGGCCAGCCGCTCGACATCTTGAGGTCGCGCGGCGTCGACCCGGGCGATGGCCATCGTCTGGCCGGCTTGGCCGAACGGGTCCACGCGCAAGGTATCGAACCGGATGCCGTCGGCGTAGTAGGCCAGCATCGATACCCACGATTCGGCGGCGAGGATGGTCGCCGCCTGCACGTCCAGTTGCTTCGGAAAGGTCGGCGAACCGCTCGCCTGCAGGGCGTGATGAAGCTCATCGCACGCGATCAGGGAACAGACCTCGGCAAACGCCTCGTCATATCGACGGCGCTTGGCCTCTGTTTCGAGCCCATTCTGGCGGACCTGCTGAGCCTCAGCCGCGCGATTCAGAAACGTTCGCGCCACGTCCTCGGCGGTAGCATCCGCGGGAAGGGCCGGAGCCGTCGTCGTGATGCTGACCGTCTGGGCCGCCTGATGACGGCGTTTGTCCTCGCAGCCGGGCAGCAGGCAAACGGCCGCCAGAAACCAGGCGCACCGGAATCCCCAACGGGAACGCGCATCCTGCCTCCGATAAGCCGTTTCCCGGCGTTCAATCGCTGCCGACAGGATGCGC
>CAZERK010000688.1:0-1847 GCA_964514515.1 uncultured Planctomycetaceae bacterium | reverse complement strand
GTCTGGGCGGGGGAACGTCGTGTCGTCTCATCGATCGGCGGCTTTGCCGGCTGGGGCGGCGCCAGCCAGTTTGGGTCGCGCGAGCTGTCGGACCCGGTGCGGACCGCCTCCGATCCGCTCGGCGGCGTGGACATCGCCAATACGTCGGTCTTCGCCGACGACTCTCGCCGCGGCATCGGGTCGTAGGACGGCGTTCGGCCGGGCGGGTAGTTCTTGCCGGCCCCCAGCGGCGCATAGCGCGACACGTCGTGTACCGGCGAGCCGCCGACAATCGGTCCAACCGTCGCTGCCGCGATCGGCGTCAGCGGCGGCGGCGCGTCCTTCCCGCGCTGCGCGAGGGCGGGCTCCTGTGCGCTCGGTGCGACGCGGGGCGACATCTTAGCCAGCAACTCAGGCGGCGGATAATACTCCGTCATCTGAACGCGGGCGAGCGTTTGCGCAGCTTCCAAGGGCCGCAGCGGCTCGATCCCCAACTGCTCGGCGAAGAATGCAGCCGCCGTTTGGGGGATGCGCTGATGGCCCATGTTGTCGATCATCCGACCACGGACCACCTTGAAGTTGCGCGCCATGTACCAAGCCACTGCTTCCTCGGACTCGATCCTGCATGCGGGGAAATCACCGTCACCGATGAAGAGCGCGACGCCGACACGATCCCGGTATCGCGGCACCGTCTCCTCGATCATCAGCCTGTTGGAGAAATTCGACAGCCGGGTCGCGATGCAGGAGAACCGTTCGGGGAAGCGGTTTGGGAAATAGTGGGCCAGGTAGCCCCCGCACGACCAACTCGTGGACAGGACGCGCTTGCGGTCCGCCAGCGTGGTCGCGCAAACGTGGTCCATGATCGCGATAACGGCCTGCTTGTCCCGCAGCACGTAGCCGTGCTCTCGCGTCAGGGGATATTCCATAAAGGAGTCGGACGTGAGCAAATCCGGGGCGCAAACGATGTAGCCGTAGATGTCGGCCTGCTGCTCCCATTCGCGCTCCTGCGGCAGCGCGTTGTCGTACGGCTTCATGCCGTGGAACGTCATCACCAAGGGCCATCGCTTCACCTTGGGGTCAGGGTGCCGGCCTTGATTGCGGACGTAGTCGACCGGCAGATAGAGGTGATACCAGCCGCCGACCGTGGGCTCCTGCACGTATTGGTACAGGCCCTGGCCGCGAGGCTGGGGAACGACGCACCCTGTCGAGGCCATGAGGCCGACGACAAGAAAGACGAACGCCAGAAGCCGGAATCCGCACCTCATCATGAACCCTGATTAACGCCCGAGCGAGGCGAGCATAGCCTGTCTGTTGTATCGGTTGCCGGTCCTTCTTGACTTACCGACAAGGCCGCCTCACGGTTCCCCGTTTTGGTGACGAAAGGGGACAGACGCCTCGCACGATGCCGCTTTCCGCCGCGCCAGCCGCCCTGGCTCAGATCTGGCCCGTCTTGCTGCGGGCCGCTGGGTGACGAGCCCCCTTGAGAAAGTCCCGCTGTGCTCGGGCTTGCAGGCCGAATCCAAACCCGTACTTCCGTCGCCCCCGGCCGCTCCGGGTCCGCTGCGCCCCCGGGCGATGCGCATCGGCCGGGTTTGCGGCGACCAGGACGGCGACGGACGCGCTCGCCTTCGGCGCGCGGCTAAACGGGCCAACGCGATCGAACGTCGCCGCGCGATGCGGAATTCTCGCGCGATCCCGTATCGTCGCGCGGCGGCGGCGCGGCCGACAACGCGACGGCGGCGCATCCGCGTAGATTCTATGGGCGGGCTCGTTGCAAGGCCAAGCCCGTCGGATCATTCTGCCGAGCAGACGAACCGGTCGGCCCCCTACGCGCGGGCGAATCCGTCCCGCCGCCCGGCTTTAACACG
>CAZERK010000687.1:1502-1851 GCA_964514515.1 uncultured Planctomycetaceae bacterium | reverse complement strand
GATCGCGATCGAACAGGCCCTGAGGCCCCGACGGGAACAAATCACGACGGTGCAGAAGAAGGGGGAGGTCCTCAACGTGCGAGGGCGACTCATACCGCTCATCCAACTGGGCGCGCTGTTCAACCTGACCGGCCGCATCAATCCGTGCGAGGCGATGGTGGTGATTGCGACGACGGAAGACCGCCAGATCGGACTGGTCGTCAGCGAACTGATCGGCCAGCAGCAGGTCGTCATCAAGACGTTGGGCGAACGGTTCGAACACCTCAGAGGCATTGCCGGAGCGGCGATTCTCGGTGATGGTCGGGTGGGGCTGATTCGGGAGATGTGCGGGTTGGCGACCGCTGCCGGG
>CAZERK010000687.1:0-1492 GCA_964514515.1 uncultured Planctomycetaceae bacterium | reverse complement strand
GCTCACGCAAGCCTGCCCGCCAAAGCCATCGATGACGCACCGCAGACGCAGCGGCCGACGGCCGCCCCAGAGCAGCCCGTCGAGCCGGCAGCGCCGCTGGCAAATGACCATCAAGCGCCGAACGAGACGGCACCCGCCCTCGCGTCGGCCTAGGAGTACCCCATGGAAGCGATGCTCGACAGCAACCAGAACCTCCAGACGACGGCCACCGCGGCTTCATCGTGTCCGAATCGATCCGATGGCCTCAGCGGCAAGTACCTGACGTTTCTTCTCGACCACGAAGAGTACGGTCTCGAGATTCTGAAGGTCCGCGAGATCATCGGCATCATGGACATCACCAAGGTCCCACAGACGCCTGATTTCGTCCAGGGCGTCATCAATCTGCGCGGCAAGGTGATTCCCGTCATCGATCTGCGTGCCAAGTTCGGCCTGTCGCGAGCCGAGTACAACGACCAGACGTGCATCATCGTCGTGGACGTCGGCATGCTGATGGGGATCATTGTCGACACGGTCCGGGAGGTCCACGACATCGACGCTGCCGACATCGAGCCGCCGCCCGCGCTGGGCTCCTCCGTCGACACGAGCTTCATCCTGGGCATGGGCAAGGTTCGGGATGACGTCAAGATTCTGCTGGACATCGACAAGGTGCTGACGACCGATGATCTCGTCGCGATTCGTGAGTCGCTCGACGCGTGACGGTCCGTGATGGACCGCCCTCTCCCACCGTGCGCGTTCGCCGAACGCCTCCCCCGGGGCCGCAAGTCCGTCGATGACGCGCCTTGTCGTTCGTGCGTCGCGCAGGCCGCGAGCGCCGATGAGGCCGCACGCGTGTTGTTGTGGGGCATTGTCTTCTGCGATCCGAACGCACATCCAGCACTGCGGCGATCACGCATGATGCCCGATACGCTGCACGAACAACTGAGACGCCCGGGACGCCGGCTACCTTCCAACGCCCGGCCGCTCGCGCTCCTGGGGGACCGTGCCGGCGCGCGCGGCCGTCCATGCAGCGCTCGCAGGCCAGTCGTCCCATATCGGAGACTGGTTTCTGACCGACCGTTCTCGGCCCGGCCCGGACGGATGTCCGGAGCGCCCCGTTGTCACGAGACCGCTTCATGTCGGCCGTCAAAGTCGTTGAGCAAGGCGGGCCCGACTTTCTGGAACCGCCCAGCTGTCACATCCTGCTGAAGTGTCACATCCGACCTAGGCGTCACCACCCGCATGCAGCGCGGTGGCGGCCATGAGCGTACGTCGCACAAGATCAGACCATCGGATGCTCTGACGGCGCTTCGACAGATCCCCGCCAAAGTACGCATGTCACAGCGTGTATGTGGCGATATGGCATATGGATAGCGGCGCGCTGGCCGGCTCCAGTCGCGTATTGAATACTTGGCTGGAGTCCAAGCGACACGGTGTGCAACCGCTTGGCAATGGCGTCCGGGGCGGCTCAATCCCGTTTGAAGGAGAGCCCTGGCCGAATGCGAGCAACGTCTCA
>CAZERK010000686.1:0-1880 GCA_964514515.1 uncultured Planctomycetaceae bacterium | reverse complement strand
CGGTCACGAATCGCTTGACGCCGAGCGTGGCGTCCAACCCGCCGACGGCCGCCCACACGAGCCGATAAACAACACCGGCCTCGTCCTGCTCCGACGCCTGGGGGCTTGCCGTGGCGATGCTGATCCGTGGATTCGAGGCGGGCAACTCGACGGCTTCGAAGTAGTTCTTCAGCCGGCCCTTGGCGGCCGAGGGCGAAGGCAACCCGGCGTCGCCCTTGGGATCGTACAGCAGGACGCCGCCCGTGACGGCCGCGCCGGCCGCCAGAACGGCCCCGGCCGCCCGCACGAGAACTTCGCGACGTGTCAAAGCCATGTCACCCACGGAAAGCGCCTCTATCAGAGCCGCGCGTTGGCAAGCGGCGTCGCCACATCTATCAGAGCCGCGCGCGTGAGCAAGCGGCCACGCCGGGTCTATCAGAGCCGCGCGCGTGAGCAAGCGGCCACGCCGGGTCGATCAGAGCCGCGCGCGTGAGCAAGCGGCCACGCCGGGTCTATCAGAGCCGCGCGCGTGAGCAAGCGGTGACGCCGCAAGGCGATGGACCGCTCCCTGACGGTCGCGGCTCTGTCTTCGCCGAACTGAGCTCCTGTGATCAGCGCTCGGACAGCTCGCTACTGAACGTCCAGTCGGTCGTAGAAGTCCGTCGCCGCCTTCTCCGCTGCATCCAGGTCGTCCGCACCGGCGACCCCGCCGACGTACCGTCCCTTGACGAACACGACGTCGTACACGTCGGAGACCTCGCCGGCCACGATCCGCTTCGAGGCATCGGCGGCTCGCCACGCAATCCGACCGAACTCCTGGAAGAACGCACCGTAGCGATCGTACAGGGCACCGGCCTCCGCCTCATCGGCTGCACGGTGAACAAACAGCGTCAGCTCGCCGTCGTCCGTCTCGTACTCGGCGGCGTACACGTCGCCGAGGAAGTCCAGTTCGAAGGCGTCCTTCGCCAGGTATTCGAGCGAGTCCTTCACGCGACCCTCGCTCGGCAGCACGTCGTCCGCCCAACGGTCCTCGCTGTCGCCCTCGATGCCGGCGGCGATTCGCCGGGCGATCTCCATCGCCGCCTGCGCGTCGTCGGCTTCTTCTCCCGCCGGAAGCACCTGAACGTAGCTGGCTCCTTTGATGAAGAACGCGGCCCCGCCGCCGACGTAACCGGTCCGACCGATCGGCAAGGACTCGGCGTCTTCCGGCTGTTCCGCCCGGAAGATGCCCAAGGCGTTTTGCGGCGTTCCCATGTCGTACCAATACACGTCGATGGACTTCGCCTCATCGCGTTCCTGCATATAGACGCCGAACGTCAGGCTCGCCATCTGGAATTGCAGGTACAGGTCGGCCCGACCGTCGATCTTCTCGTGTACGTTGTCCGGCGTGTAGCGCGAAGCGGCGGCGGGCTTCTTCCAACCGGCGACGCCGCAATCCGGGAAGGGGTTCGCGACCGAGGCGTCGGCCGGCGCCCGGGCAGAGTCGCCTGCCGACGGCGCCGCCTCCTTGCTCTCCGGGATCGAGGCGACGAAGAGATAGTCCGTATGGGTAAGCGACTGAACGATGTAGGCGGCGACGATGCCGCCCGTCAGCAACAGGATCAACAGGCCGAGGACCCTCTCGGTCCGGCCCGCTTGCTGCCGAAGCTAGCGACGCGCGAAGCAGGAGGGCATCAAGACCCCTGCAAATCGTGGCTCCCATCGACGAAGCCGCCGGCTCGCTCGATTGCGGCTCTATTGTCCTCCTGCGTGCGAGACCCGTCAAACGTCGCTGCGCGCCGATCGCAGGACAATCGCGTTCTCGCAGTCAGAGCCGCCCCGATAGCCCGGGCCAGCTCTGCACGGGCGCATCCAGTCGAAATCACCGTGTGCAATCCGGGGGCGCGTGGGTAGCGGCCGAC
>CAZERK010000685.1:0-1887 GCA_964514515.1 uncultured Planctomycetaceae bacterium | reverse complement strand
ACGGCCGTGCCGACGCCGCCGCCGACCAGCACGGCGTGCTCGACCTTCTCGATCTCCGTCGGTCTGCCCAGGGGCCCCATGATGTCGAGGATCGTGTCGCCCTTGCCCAGGCGGCAAAGCTGCGTCGTCGTCGCCCCGATCGCCTTCACGATCAACTCGATGGCGCCGGCCTGCTTGTCCGTATCCGCGATGGTCAGCGGGATCCGTTCGCCCGTCGTGCTGAGTCGGAGGATGACGAACTGGCCAGGCTCTCGGTGCTTGGCGACCAGGGGGGCCTCGATTCGGAACCATTTCACGTCCGAGGCCAACTGCTTGGCGTCCAGAATTCGGAACATCTGCCTGCTCTCCAGGTACTGCTTGTCCGGCAAAAAAACGGCTGGGGAAACCCCAAGGCCTGACCCTACCAGGAATCGTTCCTGGCGGCAAGATTCGCGCCAATAGGCGATTAGGTGTCATCTCGTGTCATCAAGGCGCCCCGGACTTCAGTCCGGTCGGCGTTGCAGACGAGCGGTCCTGAAGTAGATTCCTGCCAATCCGCTGCGCGACTTCGCGAGGAGACCGTCTTGACTCGGTGGAGGCCGCTGCGTATAGTGACATAGTGTGTCCGCTTAGGCTCTCTGGGGGGCATGGGATGACAGCAGCATGTTCCCCAAAATCCTCACTGTCGCCTGTCTGATTCTTCTCGTCCTGGTCGCCGCCGTCGCGATCTTCGCCGTCAGCTACGAAAACGAGTATCAGCAAATCATGCGTCTCTCGCGGCAACGAGACGCCATCCCGCTCGAGACTCGTCAAGCCAAGGCGAAAGAGATCGCGCAGAAGGTGTACGACACGTATCTCCACGCGGAGTACCTGTCGTTCCACGCCGAGTGCATGGACTACTGGTATCACGAGCGTTCGTGGAGGGACCGCCTGCCCATGAAGTGGTGGCCGGTGCGCAGCCGCGTGGCCTCGGTCGAGACGGCGATGGGCCACGGGCAATTGAAGACGGAAATCTCGGTGCGCGGCCGGCCGCTCTACACGCTGTTCCTGTCGGAGGGGCGCTACTGGGAATTCAAGTGGCCGTACAACGGCGTGCCGGGCCAACGGACGGAATACCCCGTAGACTTCGGCTGGTTCCGGCTCCCGAGAGGTGTCGACGGTCATCTACACTGCACGATCGGCTCATTCCGCCGCCCTTGGGTTGGCGATCCGCACAGGCCGGAGTCCTTCAGTTTCGCGATTGGCAATGGGCAATGGCTGGGCGCCGTGAACCAGTTTGGCCGCCGTTGCGACATGATCTTCACGGAGTGGGAAGACGATCCTTGGAATCGACGTGACGCGATCTATGTGGATTCCAGTGGTTTTCTCCGATGTTGGTACATCATCCTGCAAGACCCTCAGCAAGCAGACGAATTCGATGCGTACATCTCCAGCCAACGCTACAGCGATCTACGGACGGACCGTCTGCCTGCCGAGACGTTCAAGCCATCCGCTGCCTTGATGGCTCAGACGGCTGGCTGGCAGGATCTCAGCGAAGCTCAAGCCATCGAGGAAGTGAAGGAGGTCGAAGGAGTTGACCTGAGCACTCGCCGAGTCGGGCCGGACGGCAACGTCATCCGGACAGAGCAGAAAGGAGGTGCAATGGAGAAGACCGATTGAGCAGCCGGAGGTGGACTTGTCCACCGACTTTGTCAGAACCGAATTCGACTTCGGATGCAGCATCATAGGCGAATGCCATCCAAACATTCAGAGGAGGAACCCCCACGACATCGATCACATCCATCACGCGCGTCGTAGGTATAGCCCTGGTGTTCGGTCTCACCGCCGCCGCGACGGCTCAATGGCCCGATGAGTCGCCGCTCAGCGCAGCCCTTCAGGAGTACCACGCCCAACTGGCCCTGCGCGGCG
>CAZERK010000684.1:0-1889 GCA_964514515.1 uncultured Planctomycetaceae bacterium | reverse complement strand
CCCGACCGCCCTTGCCGCCGACCGCGACACATAGGCGCTGTCCCGGCTCGGTCAGGTCCTTGAGCAGGATGCCGGAGTCGCGGTCGTAGATGAGGGTGCCCGGCGGTACGCGGACGACCTCATCCTGGCCCTTCTTGCCGGCACAATTGGCGCCCATGCCGGGCCGGCCGGATTCCGCCGACCAATGATGGTGACCGGCGAAGTCGTAGAGCGTCGCGAGCTGCGCGTCGACCTCCAGCACGACGCGGCCGCCGTCGCCGCCGTCGCCGCCGTCCGGCCCGCCCTTGGGGACGTACTTCTCCCGGCGGAAGCTGACGCACCCGTCGCCCCCTCGGCCCGATCGCACGCAAATCTCGGCTTGATCGACAAAGATCACGATAGTCTCGCCAAGTCCGATGCCCGACGAACGAACGCCGCGTCCGCCATAATAACAAGCCCACGGACAAGCGTCCGTGGGCGGGAGGTCGGCGTTGATGTATCTCCACGGCAGCCGCAGGCGAGCCGGTCCAGGCGCGCACGCCCGACGGACCGCCCGGCCGCGCCGGTCAGTTCTGCTCGGCGGGCAGGAGCTCGATTGAAACGCGCGAGCCGTGGAAGACGACCTTGCCGTCGCGGAGAGCGAAGAGCGTGTCGTCGCGGCCGCGGCCGACGTACATCCCCGGCTTGAACGGCGTGCCGCGTTGGCGCACCAGGATCGTGCCGGTCGTGACGATCTGTCCTGCGTGGCGCTTGACGCCCAGATACTGCGGTTGGCTGTCGCGCCCGTTTCGAGTCGACCCTTGTCCCTTCTTATGTGCCATCGTCGAGTTCCTTGCTTGCCTTACATACGCGGGCGCCAGCTTCTCGGAAGGCGGGCCCGAGATCATCCATCATCACCTGGGCTTCGCGGGGCCGTCCTGAGGCCGCGTCAACGCATGACCCAGCCCAACTGCCCCATGACGGGCTTCGCGTGCCGCTTCGAGGCCGCATCGCCCGGCAGCACGAACGGCATCGCCAACGTCTTGCGAAGAACGAAGAACTTCGGATTCTCCGGAGCGAGCATCTGCTGCCCGACGGGCTTTCCTTCCGCGGAAGGCCGTTTGGGGTCGTAGCTCGGGTTCGGCATTGTGATGCGCTCGCCCGAGAGCCCGCTGAAGTAAATCGTGAACTTGCTCACCCGCGGGTCCAACGCCGGAAACACGACAACGCTGGTCAGGGCATTGTCGGCGCCTTGCCGAAGCTTCCCGATCGCCTCGACCGGGGAAATCAGGAACGGCTGCGTCTTGGCGTATAGCTTCTTGATGGCCTCGAACACCTTTGGGTGTACGCCGACGACCGCCTCCTCCACCAGCAGGGCCGGGCCTGAACCGGCGGCGGACGGCTGGGCGGGCGACGACGCTTCGTCGATCTCACTGACGCGGACGACTTCGGGATTGAAATCGACGTCCTCGCCGGTCTGGTTCGTCACGGTATAGAGCATGTACCAGAAGGTCTGGACGCCCTTGCCCGTATCGACATCGATTCGGGCCAGTTCCTGCGACTTGAACTTCAGCTCCCACGCGATCGGCGTGGGGCTCGGCTTGGGCTCGCCCGATGCAGGAACCGCCGAGCAGCCCATAAGCGTCATCAGTCCGATTATGCAGTCTCGCGTGATGTTCACGATCTCACCTCGCGTGCGTGCGTGGCGCCCTTCTCGCGCCAAACCTTCTATTGTACGACTCGAATGGGGTTCGTCAACCGAGCACTCTTGTCAGGCGCACGGCCGGCCGGAGGGTGATCGCAATCTCGCCGTGTCGGCTGCTGCATCGGCGACGGCTGTCCAGCCGGACCGGCGCGGTCCTTCCTCCAGAAACAAGCCGTTGCGCCGACGGCAACGCGATGCGTGGCGTCGTTGTCGCTGCGGACGACGT
>CAZERK010000683.1:0-1895 GCA_964514515.1 uncultured Planctomycetaceae bacterium | reverse complement strand
GCCAGCGCTTCGGCGAGATGGAAGTCTGGGGGCTCGAGGCCTATGGCAGCGCGCACGTCCGCCAGGAGTTGCTCACCGTGAAGTCGGACGACGTGGAAGGGCGCACGAAGATTTACGAGGCGATGGTCAAGGGGGAGAACACGCTGGAGGCCGGCACGCCCGTTTCCTTCGACGTGTTGTGCAACGAGATTCGCGGCCTGGGCATGAACATCCAACTGGAGAAGGGCCGGCTGATGTAGCCGTCTTGGGACCCCTGGCGGCGGCCGGACGGCCCAACCGCCGGGTTTTCCATGGGAGGCTCCTGGAATGAACGACACGAAATACGAGGTCGTGGACAAGATCGACGTGGCCGAGTTGAAGGGTTTCTACGACGCGCAGGGTTCGGTGATGCCGCAATCCGTGGACAAGCTGTCCACGATGGTGGACAACTCGGTCTGCTTCGTGACCGCGCGCGATCCGGATGGCAAGCTGGTCGGCATCGCCCGGGGCGTCGCGGACGGCGTTCGGGGATACCTGACGGAGTGCAAGCTGGATCCGGGTCGCCAAGGCCCCGGGGCCGTGACGCACATCGACGGCCGGATCGAACACGATCAATTCGGCATCGCCAAGAAGATGGCGCAGATGGTGATTCAGGCGCTGGCGGACCAGGGCTGCGAGCGGATCGACGCGGCGGCCTACGGGACGGAGGTCGATTTCTGCGAGGAGCTGGGCTTCAAGCGAGCCGCCGGCATCGTCCCGATGACCTTGGATGTCCGGACGGGCTATCACCCGCCGCATTCTGCATGACGAGCGGCACGATGACGAACGGGATGGGCGTCAGCGTCGTTGGCCGCAGATCGAGGCGGCCGGACTACGGAATGAAGGACGGAAGTCGATGATTGAGAACATCTACGATCGCGTCAACGATTACGGTTCGGTGCGCGTTTCCCTGGCTTCTCCGAACGACATACGGTCCTGGTCGTACGGCGAGGTCCGCAAGCCCGAGACGATCAACTACCGCACGTATCGGCCGGAGAAGGACGGGCTCTTCTGCGAGCGCATCTTCGGTCCTGAGCGCGACTGGGAATGCTCCTGCGGCAAGTACAAGGGCACCAAGCACAAAGGCATGATCTGTGACCGATGCGGCGTCAAGGTGACGCACAGCCGCGTGCGTCGCAAGCGGATGGGGCACATCAACCTCGCAGCCCCCATCGTGCACATCTGGTTTTTCAAGGCGATGCCCTCGCGGTTGGGCACGCTCTTGGACATGAAGACGTCGGACCTGGAGAAGGTGATCTACTTCCAGGACTACGTGGTCATCGATCCCGGCAGCACGCCGCTGAAGGAGCGGCAGATTCTCTCGGAGGAGGAGTATCGGGCGGCCGTCGAGAAGTACGGCACGAACTTCGTCGTGCAGATCGGCGCCGAGGCGATCAAGACGCTGCTGGGCCGTCTGGACCTGAGGGTTCTCGGCGGCGAGCTGCGCGACGCCATCAGCAAGACCAACAGCAAGCAGAAGATCAAGGACTTGGCCAAGCGGCTCAAGCTGGTCGAGAGCCTGCGCAACAGCGCGAACGATCCCACCTGGATGGTAATGGACGTGATTCCGGTGATCCCGCCGGAGCTGCGGCCGCTGGTCATGCTCGAAAGCGGCAACTTCGCCACGAGCGACCTGAACGACCTGTACCGGCGCATCATCAACCGCAACAACCGCCTCAAGAAGCTGATCGACCTGAACGCGCCGGAAGTCATCATCCGCAACGAGAAGCGCATGCTCCAGCAGGCGGTCGATTCGCTGCTGGACAACGGTCGCTGCCGCAGGCCCGTGCTGGGCAGCAACAACCGGCCGCTCAAGTCGCTCACCGACATGATCAAGGGCAAGCAGGGCCGGTTCCGCGAGAACCTGCTGGGCAAGC
>CAZERK010000682.1:0-1897 GCA_964514515.1 uncultured Planctomycetaceae bacterium | reverse complement strand
TTGCCCGGTTTGGGCATGGCCGCGACTTCGCGGACGTCGGCCAGGGCTTGCGTGCTGCGGTTGGCGGATCGGCCCACTTCCTCGTAGAGGCGGTTGTCGTTGAGGAGCAGGCCGAACGTTCCCTGCCCCTGGTTGATCAGGGCCAGCGTGCCCTCCATCTGCTGGAGGACGGCCGACACGTGGTCCGCAGTGGCCGTCAGGCGGCGCATCAGGGCCGTCATCTCCTTGTTCGTCTGCTTGCCCTCTTCGCTGATCGCCGCAGCGTTGTCCGCCAGCGTGATGGCCGACTCGGACACCTGTCGCACGTTGGCCATCGCCGCCTTGAAGTTCGCCTGGTTCTGCTCGTCGCCGATGATCGTGTTGAGGCTCTTGAGCGACACGTCAAAGCGCTGGGCGAGCGTGTCCAGGTTCGCCGTGAACTTCTCCAAGTCCACGTCCTGGATGTTCCGCTCCTCGAGCAATCGCGACAGGTTCTTCGCCGCGGGGACCAACGCCGCGGCCAGGTCGCCGATGTCGCTCGTCGCCTTCATCAACGTCGTCTGCATCTCTGGGGGGAGCAGTTGATCGATGTTGCGGATCATCTCGCCGGGAATCACCGCGCTGCCGTCCGTCGGCAGCCGCGACGTATCCAGCGGGTCCTCTACGACGAGCTGGATCGCGGGACGCCCCAGGCCGATCAGGCTCGTCGCCACGAGCACCTTGGCCGTCTTCGGCAGGACGTATTGGCCATCGACGTCCACGTGGACGACGACGCCCTGTTCCGGGCGCTCGACGCCCCTGTCATCCTTGTAGAACTCCACAGCCGCGGTCTCCCCGATTCGTTTACCGTACATGGTGACGCCCTGGCCGTCCTGCACGCCGACCACGCCGGATGGGAAATGCACCTGGAGGTCGTAGGTCGTGGCGAACAGGGCGCCGCCGCCTCCGAAGATGAACACGAGCCCCACCAGAACGACGGCGGTGGCCAGGGTGAACAGTCCGACGATGGTATTCTGACGCATGCTGCTCATGGCATCCCTCGCGGCTTCGCTCCGTCCTCAAGGTTGCAAACTGAGGCTCGCCAGATCGCTGGGATCGGCCTTTCCATCCACGAAACGCCGAACGCGCCCGTCGCCGCACGTCCGGTACCAATCCGGCGCGCCATCGGCGATGACGTGGCCCTCGTGGAGCATCACGATCCGATCGGCGACCTTGAAGGCGCTCGTCATGTCGTGCGTGACAACGACGCTGGTCACGCGCAGCTCTCGCTTAAGCTTCAGGATCAGTTCGTTGATGACGTCGGCCCGGACAGGATCCAGGCCGGGCGTCGGCTCGTCATAGAGGACGACCTCGGGGTTCATCGCGATGGCCCGAGCCAGGGCGACGCGCTTTCGTTGGCCGCCGGACAGTTGCGCCGGCCGTCGCGATTGCAGGCCGTCCAGGCCGACGAGCCGAAGCTTCTCCGCCACGACGCGCTCAATCTCCTCCGGCGTTCCTGCGCCGTGCTCCACCAGGGGAAAACCGACGTTCTCGGCTACGGTCATGGAGTCGAATAGGGCGCCCATCTGGAACAAGAGGCCGAAGCGGTGTCGGATCGGAACCAAGGCTCGCTCGGACAGCGAATCGATCCGGCGGCCGTGGAAATAGACCTCGCCGTGATCGGGGCGAAGCAGGGCGACCAAGTGCTTGAGGAGCACGCTCTTGCCCGTCCCGGATTCGCCGATCACGACGGTCGTCTGGCCGGCCTGCAGCGTGAAGCTGACGCGATCCAAAACGCGGAGCGCACCGAAAGCCTTGCTGACCTCGCGCAGCTCGATGATAGCACCGTCTCGCTCAGGATGGGTGTTCATGGTTCTAGAGCATTTCACGTCTGCGCGTAGCGTCGGCCCCCTGTGGCCGACGCCTGCTGCCGACGGCG
>CAZERK010000681.1:0-1903 GCA_964514515.1 uncultured Planctomycetaceae bacterium | reverse complement strand
CGGCCGCTGCGCGCGCCCCCCCCGAATTGCGCACGGTCATTTGCTTTCTGTGAACCCGGTGTTGGCGGCCTTCCTCTCCGAGCGGTGTTCCTATGCGTGCTTCGCGCGTAGCGCCGGCCCCTGCGGCCGACGCCTGCTGCCGACGGCGTGCTTCCTTCCAAAGCCGTGTCCCATGAAATACGGTGGGGTTCTGTTCTCAGAGCCGTGTTCTGTGAACACGGTGCACCGGGTCGCAGAACCCGGCTCGAAAGATAGCATCCGACGTGACAGGGTGGGACGTTCGCCCTACTCGTCGATACCGGCTTCGTCTCGGACGGCCACGCACGCGCTTGCAGGAGACCGCCGGGGCGACGAGCGCCCGTCACCGGCGGCGCGACGACCGCTCCCTGATCCTCGACATCACCGCATGAAGTCAAGGACAGGCGGTCGCGGCTCTGTTTGTGTCTGCGCGATCGGGATGGGCGCACGTCGAGACCGCTCCGATGGCGACGCCCCTGACAAGGTCACGATGCCCCTGCCGGGGTCGCGACGCCCCTGCCAGGGCCGCGCCAGGCCGTCGGATGCTTGCCTCGCGGATATCGGGCGTTGATCGATGACAGCGTCGTGACACCTGTCGGCAAGAATGTCGTCCGATATGGGCGGTAGGCTCGCGCTGCCGTTTGATTCCTTGCGACGGCGGGCAATAGAATCGACAAAGCGGTTTCCGGGGAAGACTACAGCCTACGACCGTCCACGGGGGGAAGAAGCATGATTCGTTCGATGTTGCATGGGGGAATCGCCGTTCTTGCGCTGGGCATGATGGCCGTCGCGACCGGCTGCCATCGCCCGGAGAACTGGAGCTACACCGGTCCTCGCGTGTACCTGATCGAGGGCACGCCGGACGAAGCCTCCGACGGGCTCGCCCTGGTCCGGCACGAGCTCGCCAAGCAGGAGATCAACGCCAAGATCTACTACCCCGACGATTGGCTCAAGATCGTCGTCGACATCGACGCCGATCCGGATGAGGAAGCCATCCTCGTGGGCCACGGGCACGGCGCGTTTCTCGCCACGCAGGTCGTTCGGCATTACGCCCAGCGCCACAAGACGAAGTTCATCGAGGCCGTCTTCACGCTGGATGCGTTCAACAAAGACTGGCCGCACAACGCCCACGAGCGCGGCGACGAGACGCCGCACGTGCAGCCGATGCCGATTCCCATCGGGCACAACGCCCTGAAGGTGCGGAACGACGTGCAGGACCATCCCGACAGCCGGCGCTGGGGCAGCGACCTCGTGTCGACGCGCGGCTCGAACATCGCGCTCCATCACCCGTACTACTGGTACGACGATTACTGGGATCGGCGGGAGGTCACGGGCCAGCATCTGGCCGAGCGAATCGAGGACGACGGCATCGTCCACGAGACGATTGACAACCACGTCGAGTTGCTCCAACGTATCATCACGATGTGCCGGAGAGCGGCACTGTCTCCGTATCACTATACGCCGCCCGAGCACCACCCGGATGTCAAGCCAGAAGACCGAGCCCGACCGGAAAGCTCGCCCACGAAGAAGATCGAGGCGGCCTGAGGACCGGAAGCGCGGCGCTTCACCGATCGCTTCATCTCTCGCGGCGGCGCTGGCGGTACTCGCCAGCGCCGTCTTTGTTGCAGTCCTGCTGGATCCGAACGGCATGCTCGCGGCCTGCCGTCGGCTTGAGTACAACGCGCTGGACAGAGGCCCGAACGAAGGTCCGCCGGGAGGGCCTCGTTGGGAAGACGTGTCTGACGCTCACGACGACGCCGTGCGCGTGCATCCCAGAATGCAGGCGCACTTCGCCGTCGCCCGGTTGCTGCGGTCTTTGGCGTTGATCGATCGGGATCGGCTGGACGCATCGGCGACGGCCGTCGCGGCGCGCCGCCATGGGGCG
>CAZERK010000680.1:0-1906 GCA_964514515.1 uncultured Planctomycetaceae bacterium | reverse complement strand
CGGATCACTAGAGGTTGGGGGCGAGAATCCCGATATTCATCGGGACTCGCACCAGCACCCGTCGCGCTGGCTCGCAGCCCAGCGCGGCATCTCCGCCGCGCATCCAGGCGGATTCTCCCCCCAACCATCCAGCGTCTCATGCGAATGCCTCCTTCCCCCGTGATGCTCCCATATTATACCCCGCCATTCAGCCTCAGGCAAGACGCGCTTTGTCTACTCTTCTTGTGCGCGCGTACAGCCGTTTGGCTTCGTGCCCCCTCACCCTGACCCTTTCCCCCGATGAGGGAGAGGGGACTGTGGTTCGTACGAGAAACCCGATGCACATCAAGACTCGCAGCAGTCGTTGCGCTCGACGGGGCAGAGGCGGGCCGAGGATCAAGGACGGCTGTCGACTGGTTGCGGTGTCGACTCCGAGGTGGCCGGGGCGGAGGTCGGCAGCGGCGGCTGGCGATTGTTGACGGATTCGCACGCGGCGCGGATCGCCGCTCCGCGCTGCGCGTCCTCGACGGCGCGATAGGTTCCGAAGCAGAGCATCGGCCCGGGATTGTGCGGCAGGAAGGCCAGCACCTGAAGTTCCGCACGGGTGTTCATCCAGATGCGGAAGCTGCCGTGCATGGTCCCGTCGTCGTCCATCACGACGGAGATGATGCCCGTGACCGAGTTGAGGCGAACGGATTGCAGCGGCGTGAAGAACAGCGCCCGAGCCTTGCCTGCCGTGGCGTCATAGTTTCGCGCTCGACCGGCCGGCGGCTTACCCAACGTCAGCGACACGTCCAGATCGACGCGGCCCAGCTTGCCGAGCAGCAGGTCATGACGGGCGCACTTCATGGCGAGGTGCAGATCGCCTGCATCGTCGGTCCACCAATAGCATTCCTGTGCCTGGTACTGCCGGACCTCCGTCTCCGGCGGGTCGATCTCCTTGGGGTGCAACGAGACGAACCGGATGTCGGCAGAGCCCGTGCAGCCGGCCATCGCACCGACGGCCATCGCGACGACGCACAACGTGACCGCCTTCGCCAGACGCAACTGCGGCCATACGGTCCTTGCTGCGGAAGCCGCCATCGCGAAAGCGCATGGCGTGACCGCCCTGGGCGCGGACGCCCGCAGGGCGACGCCCCTCGTAGCGCGGACAGCCCATGCGCGATCGGCGGCCGCCACCTTGCGGGCTTGGTGCTGTCGAGGCGGTCCGAGCGCGCCCATCAATGCCTCTTCAGCGGGAACTGCTTGCACAGGTCGAGGACTTCGCCGCGGACGGATTCGATGGCCGTCTTGTCGCCCGTCGACGCCAACACGCGAACGATCAGCCCCGCCACCTTCCGCATCTCGTCCGGCCCCATGCCTCGGGTCGATAGGGCCGGCGTGCCGAGCCGCAGGCCGCTGGTTTGCATCGGCTTGCGCTCGTCGAAGGGGATCATGTTCTTGTTGACGACGATGTGCGCCTCGCCGAGCCAGTCCTCCGCCTGGGCGCCGGAGACGTCGGGGTACTTCTTGCGAAGATCGACCAGCATCAGATGGTTGTCCGTGCCGCCGGAGACGAGGTTGAGTCCCTGGCTCAACAGCGACTACGCCAGGGCCTTCGCGTTGTCCAGTACCCGCTGCTGATACGCCTTGAACTCCGGCTTGAGGGCCTCGCCGAAGGCCACGGCCTTGGCCGCGATGACGTGCATGAGCGGGCCGCCCTGCAATCCGGGAAAGACGGCGGAGTCGATCTTCTTCGCCCATTCCTCGGTGCACATCGTCATGCCGCCGCGCGGTCCGCGGAGCGTCTTGTGCGTCGTCGTGCTGACGAACTCGCAGTACGGGACGGGATTGGGGTGCAGCCCGACGGCGACCATCCCCGCGCCGTGGGCGATGTCGGCCAGCAGCAGCGCGCCGCCTTCCTTGGCGATCTCGGCGCAGGCCGGCC
>CAZERK010000679.1:0-1920 GCA_964514515.1 uncultured Planctomycetaceae bacterium | reverse complement strand
TGCGTGCAATTGCTGACGGGAGCGTAAGGCGGGCCGGGTCCTCGACGTCCTGCTGAGCCCATGCCAGTTTCGGCCTGAAATCGCTGATTCGTCGCGTTTTGAGAACCGTCGGCCTTGGCCGGCGGGCGGCCACGAGGCGAGCCACGCGGCCCTCTGCGTGGGCGATCGTTCGGCGAACGCAGACGGGTCTCGTCGTCAGACGCGCCATTCGTGGGTCTGGATGGACTGCACGATATCGGCCGCCAGGCGAACCGCGGCGACGCCGTCCTCGGCGGTGACGGCCGGCGGGGCGCCGGTCCGCACGCTGGCCAGAAAAGCCTCCAACTCAGCCCTGAGCGGCTCCACGTCGTCGACCTGGAGCGGCTCGACGTTGATCATCTTGCCGAAGTCCAGGGAGGCCATCTGCGACAAGTCGTCCAGATTCTTGTCCTTGGCGAGACTGAGAACGTCCAGGTTCGCATCGCGCTTGATGACGATGCCGCTCTTGCGCTGGTAGTCGAGCGACAAGTAGGCGGTCTCGCTGAACACGCGAATCCGCCGGTCCATCTTCAACGCCAGCCGCGAGGCGACCAGGTTCGCGACCGCTCCGTTGGCGAACGTCACGCGCGCGTTGGCGACGTCCTCGTGCCGGGCCAGCACGCTCACGCCCACGGCATCGACGCGAGCGACCGGCGACCGTACCAGATGCAGCACGATATCGATGTCGTGGATCATCATGTCCGAAACGACGCCGACGTCGGCACAGCGAAAGCGAAACGGGCTGACGCGCTGCGTCTCGACGTACTTCGGTCGGATTTCGAGCCGTTGAATCGCCCGAACGACGGGGTTGAATCGTTCCGTGTGCCCGACGGACAGCACCGTGCCCGTCTGCCGGGAACACGCCAGCAGCCGGTCCGCCTCCGCGACGGTCGCCGCGAGCGGCTTCTCGACCAAGACGGCGATGCCGCGGCGCATCAACGCCTCGGCGACCGAGACGTGCAGGCTGGTCTGGACGGCGACGCTCGCCGCGCGGACGCCGTCCGGCAGCTCCTCGATCTGCGTCAGCGGCCGGGCGCCGTACTTCTCCGCGTGCTCCGCGGCCCGGGCCGGGTCCTTGTCGACAACCGCCACAAGCTCCGCCTGCGGCAACTCATGGTATAAGCGCGCGTGGTGGCGACCCATGTGGCCGACGCCAACCACCGCGACGGGCGTAGGAGAGTCCGTCACCGGCCGTTGCCTCCGTTGTCACGATTGTAGAACTTCGCGCGGCCGACGCTGCTGTCGCGCCGCTGCGATTCGAGGTGGCGTCCGTAGACGCCGTCGTAGATGGACCGTTTGAGGAAGTCCACGAGATACTGGCAATGCTCGTTGAGGGAGCCGGCCGATTCGATTTCGCGAATGCGCTTCGCCAACGACATCGCGCCGTTGGCGTCGTTGCGCTGGTGCGTCAGCAGCGTGTAGAGGCTGCGAAGACGATAATGGTTCGCGCCCTGACTCTTGCGCGGATAGAGCCGCTTGAACAGGTCCCGCAACTCCTGGACGCTCGCCTCGTCGAAGCCCCAGCGGTACAGCCCCTTAACGTTGACGCCCTGGACCGTGCCGTCAAACCCGAAAATCATGTAGGGCGGCGTGTCGCTCGTGCAACGCGCCATGCCCGCGATGAAGCTGAAGCGGCCGATCGTCACGAATTGCTGCACGCCGACCAGCCCGCTGATCGTCACGTGGTCCTCGATGTGGACGTGCCCGGCGATCTGCACCTGGTTCGAGACGATGCAATGACTGCCGATCTTCGCGTCGTGGGCGATGTGCGTGCCGACCTGAAACTGGTTGTGATGCCCGATCTCCGTCACGCCGCCGGCGATCTCCGTGCCCGTATGCGCGGTGACGCATTCCCGGAAGACGTTGCCGTCGCCGATGATGAGCTGCGTCTTCTCGCCTTGG
>CAZERK010000678.1:0-1938 GCA_964514515.1 uncultured Planctomycetaceae bacterium | reverse complement strand
CTTCGCAGCGACTCTGCGGGCGATCAACGTCGCGAAGAACCTGCCCTGGTCGTCGCTGGATTTCCGGCACACGTTCGGCAGCCACCTCGCCCAGAAAGGTGAGTCGCTCTACAAGATCGCCACGCTTATGGGGAACAGCCCTGAGATTTGCCGGCGACACTACGCCGCTCTTATCCCCGAGGCGATGCACGACAGCGTCGAGTTCCCAACGGAACCGACAAGCGACAGACCGGTGCCGCCCGCAGGCCTATCCTCCGATGCCGCTCAGCTTCTTCAGGAACTGCTCACGGAGCTCAGGTCAGACAAGAAGGATGCTCTCCGGAGGCCCAGGCTGCGGATCGCGCGGGAGTGAGCGTCCTCAGTCGATTTCTTGACGGGTTTCAAGCCAGCGCTCGATATCATGCCAGCGATACCGTACGGCGGCGTTTCGCCCGCGGCCGACGACGATGGGATGGATGCCGGCTTCCGTCAGCCACCGGCGCACGGATGAACGGTGCGCATCGAGCATGGCCGCCAAGCTCTTGAGGCTGACGATCAGACACACTTGCCGACCGGGTTGTGTGCTGGTCTCCAGGTCCCTCATCGTCGGTCCTGCCATCGCTGGGCGTTCCGGTTGCTGTCTGCCTTTGAGCAACAGACGTATTGTCCTCCACTGCGCGTTAGCGGTGATGCCCTCCCCCTGACCGCGACGTGATTCTTCAGTCGGCCTGCTCGTTACGTGCGGATGCCTTGCCGAGCCAGCTGACACCGGAGGCGTCGCGGTGAATTATGAATTGCTCGTACCAGCCGCAGCTCGGCGAGCGAGCTGAGCCCAACCTGTCTCTGCCCGATGCGGACAAGTTCACGGTGCAGGAGTGCAAGCAGCTCCAGCGCGGGAGGAGGGCGCCAGGCCTCGGAAATGGGGATTCATGCTGTGCGGCGTTCCTCCCCTTCCCCTTCTTCGCCATCGACCATGGACAGCCGCAATCGGCGTTTCGCGTAGGCCACAGCCTGGGGCTTCCAGTTGTAGTAATCGCGGCGGCTGCCGGGGTAGTGGGCGAGGCGGCTTAGGTCGTTGTCGAACCGGGTCAGCAGCTCGGCGATCTCCCGTACTTGGGATGGATGTCTCCCTGATCCAGGGCGTAGCGCTGCCAGTCGAGGCCGGCCTGTTTCATCTCGGCCAGTTTGACGTAGGTCCGCAGGTTCAGATCCGGTAGGCAGTCGCCGTACGCATCGAAGAAGGCAACGACCTCTTCATCTGTGGCGAAGGTTCGGATGCGAGCGATAATTTCGTCAGCACTGGGCATGAACCGAACGACCGTCGCGCGGGTCTGTAATGCCCCCACATTCTCGTTGAGCTTCGCGAACGAGTTGCAAAGAACGAGGACCTTGCTGCTGGTCTCGAACATCCCCAGGCCGCCGTCGATCTCCAGGGCTCGCAGGTCCGTAGAGGCCCAAGCGATGCGCTTCGGGCTCCTGGTTTCGCAGAGCTGCTTGAGGAGGCCGACATGCAGGGGATTGCCAAGCAAGCCGTCGATCTCCTCGAACACGATCGGCTGGTCGACGCCCCGGTAGAGCATCTCGTAGAGCTTGAGGGGCGTGACGTGGCCGCCGACCCAGACGGCTTTGCGATCCTGCATCGCCGCCCGAGCGGGTTCGCTCTTGCCAAGGCCGCCGCGGGAGTGGATCACAAGCATGTTCAAGTAACCTTCGGCGAAGGCGGCGATGAACTGTTCGAGCTCATGATACGTTCGGATGGTAATGGCACCATGCACCTGTGCATTCCTCACGTTCTCCCCGCAGATGGACATGCAGCCAGACTACAGCGAGGCCTTCCGACGATGATGACCTGCGGATGACATCTGTCTGCTCGGAAGGACGTTCAGGAGAAGATACAAAGGGGAAACGGCTCGACGGCCTCGCTGCGCGAGTCCTACCGCCCACCCCGAAGGGGTCGAC
>CAZERK010000677.1:0-1942 GCA_964514515.1 uncultured Planctomycetaceae bacterium | reverse complement strand
GCACCGCCGCGGCGGGACGCCTGCGAACAGTGCCAAAGCGGTGTCATGGAAGCGGCCGGAACGCATCCCGACCTGCACCGCATCTACCGCGCCTTGAGCCAGATGCACCCGGAGAAACGCGTCCGGGACCAGAAGGCGATCGATCTGAGCATCCACGTCATCCGGCATTTCGTCATCGAGAAGATGGGCCTTCGCCCCAGCCAGGGACGGGCCAAGGTCTTTATCGTGGCGGAAGCGGAACGGATGAACGAGGAAGCCCAAAACGCGATGCTGAAGGTTCTGGAGGAGCCCCCCGACCATAGCTACCTGATCCTGCTCACGGTGTCGGCGGACGCGCTGCTAGCGACGATCCGCTCTCGAACGCACCAAGTCGTCTTCCGGGCGCTGCCGACGGAGTTCGTGGAAGAGAAGCTCGCTCGTGAGCAGGGGGCGCCGCCTTCCGTCGCGCGGCTTCTGGCGGAAATCGCCCAGGGCAGCCTGGGGGACGCGATTCGCTATCTTCAACTCGGGCTGCACGAGGCGGTTCCCGCGGTATTGGACGCGATGGCCGGAGCCGCCAACGATCCGCTCGCGTGCGGCAAACTACTCCTGGACGTCTCGCGGCAGTTGGCTGGGCTGTTCCAGCGGCAGGAGGCTGATCCGGAAGACGCAGCGAGCACAAACGCCGCTCGTGCCGCCCACGGCGCCGTCCTGCTTCTGGTATCGACCGTCCTGCGCGACGTGCAGCGCCGTGCGCTGGGTCTGCCGCTTCGCGCCCTGGACGACGCGATGCTTGTCGGCGGACTGGCTGGCGCGAGGCGCCTGCGAGACGTCGGCGACGCCTGCCAAGCCGTCAAGACCGCCGAGACCCAGGTGCATCAGTCGGGCAATGTCAACCTGATCTTCGATTCGTTGGGCATCGTGATCGGCCGCGCGCTGGGCGGCGACGTTCCGACTCGGCGAGCACGATCCTCTGCCTGACGCGAACCAGCGTGCGCAATTCTTGCGCTTCCTTCTTGCTCATCTCACCTCGCGAAGCATGGCTTGGGGATCGCCGCGCGGTGCAGCCGCCGCGCGTTCGTTCTTGAGCGCCCGGTGATAGCGGACGACTCGCCGCGAGCTCGATTTCTGGACTGACACATCATGAACGTATCCGCAGAGGACCGGCGCCGCGCAGAAACTGCGCGGCGGACGTTGCACAGTACGAGATCGCAACGTCCGTGGAGGAATCGGAAACTTCCGGAGTCGGCCGGGCCGATAGTTATTATCAGCACAGCCAGATAGGCCCTCATCCTGCGAGTCCAATCATGCAGGACAAACGTCAGTATCAGCAGTACGGTTTGCCTTCTTCTCCCGTGTTTCTTATGTTAATGAAGGCCGTCGCCGATTCCAGTACTGGGAAGAAGGCGATGGCCTGGCTGTCCTGCCGAGGCAGCTTGCAGGCTGCCCAAGCGGGTGACGGCGGTGGCGAGACGAGGCGGTTTGACCCGGCTCGCGGAACGGCCGCCGTAGGCCAGAGAAGACCGGCCCCCTCTGTCGGTCCGCCCCCGTGCCGCCCTCGGAGTCTCGCGGCAATCGGGCCATTCGCCACGCGAAAACTCGGCTTGGCTGTGAGCGGCGCGGCGTATCGCCGCGTCGTGTGCGTATGCGATGTGTGTCGCGAGGTCGGCAGGAGGGATGCTGTCGAAAAACAAGCTTCTCCTTTAGAGGAGAAACGGTTCTGGAGGTGCGACGGACCGTAGGACGCGTCCGGCCGCGAGGGCAGCAAGGGAAACCTCCGTTGCCTGCAGGATCAAGGAGATTGGGAAATGAAGAATTGGATCAAGGCTTTTCTGAAGGACGAAGAGGGTGCGACTGCAACCGAGTACGCGGTGATGTTGGCTCTGATCATCGTGGTGGCCCTGGGCGCGATTAGCGCGTTGGGGACTCGGGTCGAGCAGGCGTTCACCGACACGAGCGACGC
>CAZERK010000676.1:0-1947 GCA_964514515.1 uncultured Planctomycetaceae bacterium | reverse complement strand
CGGCCCGGTCTGGCATTGATCCTAGTGCGACCCCGGCAGCTCCAGCGTGTCGATGACGTGGATGAGGCCGTTGGACGCATGCACGTCCGTCTTCACGACCTGCGCATCGTTGACCCGAACAGCGGCGCCAGCGGTGATCCTCAACATGCCGCCCTCGACTGTCCTCACTTGATTCAGTTTCACGACTTCCGCAGCCGGGACTTTGCCAGCCACAACGTGATACGTGAGGATCTTCTTCAACTCGGCCGGATCCCTGAGGAGTTGGTCCAAGGTCTCTTTGGGCAACTTGCCGAAGGCCTCATCGGTTGGCGCAAAGACGGTGAGCGGTCCCTCGCTGCGCAGCGTGTCGGTCAACCCGGCAGCCTCGACCGCTTTCAACAACGTCTTGAAGGATCCGACCTTGGCCGCTACGTCGATGATGTCATCCTGCGGCAGCAGAACAGCGTCAATCACGTGGATGACGCCGTTCTTGCAGGCGACGTCCGCTGCCGTGACGGTCGCGTTGTTGATCCGGATTTGCTTGCCGGCATCGATTTTGAGCGTCTGCCCCAGCAGCGACTTGGCGCTCGTCAACTTGGCCACGTCCGCAGCCATCACACGGCCCGACACCACGTGATACTTCAGGATCGTCCGGAGCTTCGCCGGGTCCTTCAGCAGGGCGTCAAGCGTTCCCTTGGACAGCTTGGCGAAGGCCTCATCCGTCGGCGCGAAGACGGTCAGCGGACCGTCCCCCTTCAGCGCATCGACCATGCCGGCTGCCTTTACCGCAGCCACAAGCGTGTCGAACTTGCCCGCAACAGCCGTGTCAACAATGTCCTTGTCCGCTGCGGTCGATGACGAATGCCCGCTGCTGCAGCTTTGCGCCGCGGCCCCGGTGACAAAACCCAAGAATGGAACGACCGACAGGACCACAATCGACAACCTATTTGTCCGCTTCATTACTGAACTCCTATTTCGCGTTTCTGTTCCTTGACTCACTGCAATCAGTTCCAAGAGCGCCTGGCAGACCAGGCATTAATCCGCACGAGAGACTCCCGTTCGGTGGCAGCCGTTCGCATCTCAATCGGATGCGGCTTTGGCTCGGGCCGGGCTCTCGCCAGCCCGCACCCGAGAAGCCCTTTTAGGCCATCACGTGTGTTGCCGCCGGGAGCTACGGCAGCACACAAAACGTTCATAACGTTCATAGTATTGTGCTGATGAATCTGGTTTTCAGAATAATTACAGTAAGTTTTTATAATATGTTTTTTAATAAGCAGTTATAATCATGATGATTTGCCTGACAGCATAGACTTCGTCTCTGACTCTTGCTAGAATCGATCAAATCATCCATCAGGACGATCCCCCATGAATGCGACCCTGTCACCGAAACACGTCGCCAAGGCACTGGGCGTGAGCGAATCGTCCGTGAAACGCTGGGCCGACGAAGGCCGAATACAGGCCGTTCGGACCGCCGGCGGACATCGCCGAATCGCGATGCCCGATGCGATTCGTTTCATCCGCGAGGCAGGCTTACCCGTCGTTGCGCCTGAGATGCTGGGCTTCAGTGAATGGGCCGAGACGTCCTCGCCCGACGCCGACCCCGACAAAGCCGCAGACCGCCTATTCCACCTGCTTCAAGAAGGGAGGCACGAGCGAGCCAGCGCCCTCATTTTGAGCCTGTACGTCGCCGGTGACAGTGTGGCGGCGATTGCGGACGGTCCAATTCGCTCGGCGATGCATCGCGTCGGCACGTTATGGAGACAGAGACGTGAAGGCATCTTCCTTGAACATCGGGCGACAGAAAGCTGCATTCGGGCTGTGCGACACCTCGATCTTGTTGCGCAGCGGAGGGCTGGATCGCTTGTGGCGGTCGGCGGCAGTCCAATGCAGGACCCGTATGCGATGCCGCCTCTGCTCGCGTCAGTCACGCTGAGGAGTGCGGGCAGCGCCGCGGTGAACCTGGGAGCG
>CAZERK010000675.1:0-1948 GCA_964514515.1 uncultured Planctomycetaceae bacterium | reverse complement strand
AACTGGGGAGGGGACCCGCCCATACCTATCGCTGACTTGGATGACGACGCCGATGTGGATTTCAACGACTTCTGGCTGCTTGTGGCTACCTTTGGTCGTTGTCATGGCCAGCCCGCGTACAACCCGGCCGCCGATTACGATGACGACGACTGCATCACGCTGGTCGATTACCAGATTTGGATGCTGAGCTACGCAAACTACGTGGGCGCCTACTGAGCCGAACGCGTCGAGACGCTTGGAACGAGCGCGCGTTTCAGCCGACGCGACCTATCCAGATGCCGGAGGTCGCCACGCAGCGCGTCAGCGAGGCGAAAGACGCGAGTCAAGCCGACGTGGGGCGGCAGAGTAATCCCCATGATTGCGGCCGAGAGGACTCGAACCTCCACGGGCTATTCGCCCACTAGGACCTGAACCTAGCGCGTCTGCCAATTCCGCCACGGCCGCGAGCAATGCGCCGACGTCTCCGTCGAGCACGAATCGTCGGTCCCGCAGACACGTTCGCCAAGCGCGAACGCCGCCAGCAAGGCCGAGATGGGGGCAGTCTAGCAAGTCGCAACTGCGCGGGCAAGGGCGTGGTATGCCCGCGGCCCATTCTCCCTGCCGGCCCGTCATCCAGCCAGTCTCTTTCAGCCGCCCCGTTGCCATCGATGCGATCTTCTCGGGCCTCGTGCGGACGCTGACTTCCGGCCGCTTCGCCTCGATGCTTCTCACCCGCTTCGTCATTCCGGCGGCCTTCTGGCTTTCGTGTGCGCGTCGCGCCCCCGCCACGAGCGCGAAGGCCGCGCCGAGGAGCAAGCCGGAGCCTGTTGTCGCGAACCGGACGATGGCAACGGCACGCCAATTGCCCCTCGAAGACATGATTGGCTATAAGAACGTCCCGGTTGCCCCGCGTCATGGAGAGAATCGGGCGGATGTCATAGCGTGGTCCGGGAGGACCGATTGACCGCATGGACGCTCGCCCCAGCAGCCGGCAGCGCGATCCGCAGAACGGAATCCGACGTGAGCCTCATCCGAACGATGTTCGAGAACCCGGTCGCCGCGGCCTTTGTCATCATCGTGCTCGGCACGCTTCTCGGCCGCCTCCAGATCAAGGGCATCTCGCTCGGCTCGTCCGGCGTGCTCTTCGTCGCGCTGATCTGCGGCCAATTCAACATGGTCGCGGCCAAGGACATCAAGGCCCTGGGGGATTTCGGCGTCGTCCTTTTCGTTTATGCGATCGGCCTGCAAGCCGGGCCGTCTTTCCTGCGGACGGTTCGCAGCAAGGGGATCGCGCCGATGGTGGTCGCGTTCATGACGGTCGTCGGGGGCGCCGTCGTCACGGGCGTTCTCGGCCTCGTCATAGGGCTCGATCCGTCGCTGATCGTCGGCATCTTCGCGGGAGCGCTCACCAGCACGCCCGCGCTGGCGGCGGCGACCGAAGTCGCGGGCGACCCGCAGGTTTCGGTTGCCTACGGGGTCGCCTATCCCTTCGGCGTCATCGGCGTGGTGCTGTTTGCCCAGATCGTTCCGAAATGGATCGCCAATCACGCAAGCAACGGCGATCGCCAGGCCGACGCCCCGCCCTCCGAGCCGGTGCACCAGCGGTGCTTCCTCGTGCAGAACCCCGGCTGCGTGGGCAAGCGCGTCTCCGATCTGCGCCTCCATGACATCGCCTCGGTCAACGTCTCTCGCATCTGTCGTGGCGAGAAGATTCTGCCGTCGAGCAGCGACGTCGAGTTGCAGTCCGGCGACATCCTGATGGCGGTCGGTTCCAGCCGCGAGCTTGACCGGCTCACCCTCATCATCGGCCCGCCGGTCCCCGCGGAAATCGAGATGAGCGAGGTGCCGCACGTCATTGCCCGCGACATCTTCATCACGGAGAACAACTTCGCCGGATACACCCTCCAGGAGCTTCACGTCCGAACGAAATACAACGTCGTCCTGACGCGCGTGAAGCGCGAAGACGTCG
>CAZERK010000674.1:0-1960 GCA_964514515.1 uncultured Planctomycetaceae bacterium | reverse complement strand
GCGTCTGGCCCGTGCCGGTTCCGGTGAAGTTGCCCAAGAAGCCCCAACTGATGTAGATGTCGATGCTCTCCGTCAGGGCGAAGTCGAAATCGTACACCGTGATGCTCGTCGGACTGGCGAGCGGCGAGAGCTTGATCCAGGATTGGCCGGCGACATGCGAGCTGTCGGAGTCGCACGAGCCGGCGATGCACAACTCGACCGAAAGCGTCGAGCTCGACTGGCTTATGGTCACCGGGATCGGCGTGCCCACGACGGCAGCGCCGCACAACGCCAGCGACAGCACGACGGCGAGAACTGTTGATCGGATCATCGCTTCCATTCTCCTCAATCCGCTTCCATCCATCTCGAATTGCGCGTCCGGCCGGCACGGCCCCGCGGGCGCGTGCCGGAGACATCAGCGAATCGATTATAACACATCCGGCCGTTCGACCGGAACGCCGGTCGTGCCTGCTGAAGGCAGGCGACCGGGCTGAGACAATTGTCACGGCGTTGTAACACCCCGCTGGTGCGAGTCCCGGCGCGCCGGGATTCTCGCACACGTTCCTGCGGGAATTCCTTTCCGCATCCGTCGGGAACGGAATCCCGCCGCTGTAGGGTGCGAGATAGGAATCTCGCACCAGCGATCTGTTGAGGCTGGTTTGCCGTGGGCTCGTCAGATCGCCAGCGTCGCCCATGCTGACGTGGACGCCGCAAACGACGCATCGAGACGCGCGCCGCGGGCCGTCTTGGACGGCGCTTATCGCCGCGCGCGTCACATTGCGGAGCGCCGTCCGGACCGGTAGACTAGGAGGTCCCGCGCTCGAAACGAGGCTGACCGATCCCTGCGTGCCGGTCGCGCGCGGCGCGGAAACCGAGATGACGCCCGCTTCGGAATCGCGAGTCGAGACGGGTGTCGCAGGTTCGCCGGTTCTTCGACAAACGCATAATAGGAGATACGATGCTATCCGCACGTTTAGCCAGCACGAGTCTCGTATGGATGGTTGGTTTGGCCGTCATCGGCCTGGTCGCCTGCAATCAAACGTCTGGGCTTCAACCACCCACGACGGATGCGCCGACGACCCCCGCAGCGGGCGAGCAGGCAACGCTTGAGCCAGGCGGAGAAACGGGCCAGAAGACGCCGGCCGCATCGAGCGATCCGATCGCCTTGACCCGGTTTGAAGACGCGTGGCGCCGTTTCGCCGCCGCCGCCGTCGAGCGTTACGGCCTCAAACCCGAGCAGATGAAATCCGTGGAGAACATCCTGCAGAGCTGCCTTACGCGCGCCGGCAAACATCGTGAGCAGTACGAGCAAGAGAAGGGTCGTCTGGCAGCGGGCGGGGGGCCGCAGGAGGTTCAGCACAAGGCAGTTGCCGACTTGGAGATGGACCTCATCAAGCTCAACGATGAACTCATCGGTCGTCTCGTCGCCGTCGCCTCGGTCGAGCAGATCGAGCGGGCCGCTGACGCCGGCTTCCAGGCGCCGCAGTACCTGGATCCGAAGCCGAGGCCGGAGGTCGGCTACACGGCGCCTCCGTTCAAACTATCGACGCATGAGAAAGAGACTGCTGATCTCGAGGCGCTTCGGGGGAAGGTTGTGGTCCTGCACTTCTGGGCGAGCTGGTGCAGCTACTGCAAGAAGTCCCTGCCGGAGATTCAGAAGCTCCACGAGGCGATCAAAGACAATCCTCACGTGAAGCTCTATGGCATCAACTGTCGTCAACGTCCTGGCGGCACGGAACCGCTCGAACTGGCCAAAGAACTCGGATGTACGTATCCGCTGATTCTCGCCGGCGACGCGGCGGCGACCGAGTACGAGGTCAAGAGTTTCCCCGTGCTGTTCATTGTCGGCCCGGACGGCAAGATCATCCACATGGAGCGGGGCTTCAAGACCGAGGTCAAGGAGCGGCTGGTCCCGGTGATCGAGAAGGCGCTCCGCCAAGCCGATGCTCAGAAGGCAGCCGCCTGATTTGGCTTGGATCGC
>CAZERK010000673.1:0-1960 GCA_964514515.1 uncultured Planctomycetaceae bacterium | reverse complement strand
GCGGCTCAGAAGCCGTCGCACCGTTCCCGGCCTCGCCGCCGCGTCCCGCCACTCACATCGATCGGAACCGCCCTAGCCCACTCCCCGGCCGCCCTGCCCTGCAGCAGATGGTCGTCGTCCTGAAGCTGTCCGCGCGCCACCGTTCCGGTCAGCATGGGCCGCATCGCCCTACCGTCGGCGAATAGCGTGCTGGCACGCTGCGTCTTGACCTTTGGCTGGTCGTCCATGTCGGCGATGAGATGCACGCGCGGCGTCGGCGATTTCGACGATCGGGCTCGCGCGACCCACAGCGGCGGCACGATCGCCGTGGCAAGGACGATCAACCCTACGGCTTTGATCCAACGATTCATGTCGCGCCGCTTCATCCTCCAGAAGCGTCTTGCACAACCGGGACAGGCGCCCTCGACATCTCGCTTTCCGCAGCGATTGACGCCACCGCCGAAAGCCAAGCCCGTTCTTGCCGGACCGTCTGACGACTCAAGCACACCGCCCCGAACAACGCGCTGAGCGGCCGGCCGCCTCGCGCAGAAACGTAGCGGTCGAGGCGACCTTCGTCAATCCGCGCCGCGAGAACCCGTCGCAGCCGTCTCAGCGGTCGGTACCTCGCCGCCGCTCGCAGCAGCGCCGCCATCCGACGGAGCGGCGTCGGAGTCCTCTTCGATCACGACGTGGCTAACCCGCGTGTTCCGCACGGACAGGGTCTCAGCGGAACGGTTTGGATTGCGTGCCGGAAGAAAGACAGTAAACGACGAGCCCTTGCCCGGCTGCGAGCGAACGTGAACCCGTCCGCCCGCTTGCTCGACGACCTCGAGGACGATCGAGAGGCCCAGTCCCGTGCCGGGAATGCCCGCCGCCAGCGCGCTGTTTCCGCGGCGGAACGCGTCGAAGATCGAGCCCGTGCTCTGAGCGCCTTCCCGCGGCGCGAGGACGGCGGGGTCGATACCCATCCCGGTATCGGTCACGGTGACGGCGACGTACCGATCGTCCAGTCGCGCGTCGTCCGGCGCACGTGTTCCGGCTTCGCCGGGTCGAGCCGGCGGATCGGTCAGCGTGATCCGTCCTGACAGATCCGTCGAGGCCGTCCGTGCCGCGGTGACGGTCACGCGCCCCGGCCCGAACGTGTACTTGATCGCGTTGTCGATCAGGTTGCCGATGCAGTCTGTCAAGTCCGTCAAGCCGACCTCGGCCCGCAGGTCAGCGCCTTCGGAGACGATGCATCTCAACTCGATCTTCTTGTTCTCCGCCAGAGGGCCGTATCGCCGGCACAACTCCTCGACGACTTCTCGAACGTCGCTCGATCCGCCCGGCCGCTGCGCGGGGTCCGCCTGCTGGAGCCGGGCCAGCGTCAGCAACTCCGTGACCTGGTTGATGCCCTCCTGACAGCGGTACATGATCTTCTTGCACGTGTCGCGAACCGCTTCCCCCTGCACGACCTCGTCACGGATGAGCCCCGCGAACGTCTGGATGACCGCCAGGGGCGTCTTGAGCTGATGGGCGGCCGTCTGCATAAACCTCGAACGCCGCTGCTGCAAGTCGGTGATAGCCGCTTGCGACCGTTGCAGGGCGTCCAGGACCTGACGAAGCTGACGCTCTCGTTCGTCCAGCCGGCCGGCGATCCGCAACGTGAAGTACAACATGCCGAAGACGCCGCAGGCCACGATCGCGATCGCCGCCGCGACGTATTCCGGCAGCGTGTGCAGGTGCAAATCCCCCATCGTCGGCAGCAGGGCGTAATGCGGCGTGAGCCAGCCGCCGAGTTCCCCGATCCCCATCAGGGCATAGAGAAAGACGGCCCATACGCCTTGGACAATCGCCTGCCAACCGCGCAGCACGAGCGAGCAGATGGCCATATGAAAGAGGTAGAACACGGCCATCGGGTTGGCCACGCCGCCCGTGTACCGAAGGATGACGGTCAGCAACAGAAGATCGAACGCGACCTGCATGTTCGCGAAGAACAGGG
>CAZERK010000672.1:0-1966 GCA_964514515.1 uncultured Planctomycetaceae bacterium | reverse complement strand
TGATCGCGCCGCCGGCGCCGAGCAGTCGGCGCACGCGCTGGACCGTGCCGCAGGCGGGGCATTTCGTCTTGCGCAGCGGCCTCGCGGTGATCGACTGGAACAGATCAAACGTCCGTCCGCACGTCTCGCATCGATACTCGTACGTAGGCATACTCGCTGTCACCTCCCCCAATCGTAAACCCGGCAATTGTCGTGCCGGGGCAACGGGCTGGTGCGCTGGGACGGCTGACGCACAGCACGGGCAAGATTCGCAGTCTTCGGCGCCGGTGGTCCCGGCGCGCCGGGAACGCTACATCTGCTACGCTTCTGCGCCGAAGACTGAAAGCATGCGCGACGGATCGGCTGCTGCGGACGGAGGCAGCCGTGGACGGCCATCGCATCAGGCCTCCGACGCCTCGTCGCCGTCGTCTGAGTCTCGGCCTTCCGAAGCCGTCGGCTCCTGGCCGACCGCGACCGCCACCTTCGCCGGTCGCAATACGCGATCGTGGATCTTGTAGCCTCGCTCCAACTCCTGCGTGACCGTCCCGGCCGGCTGGTCTGACTCGGCGTCCTGCATCATCGCCTCGTGCAGCATCGGATCGAACGGCGCCCCGACCGCCTCGATCGGCTCGATGCCCTGTTCGCGGAGAATCTTGCTGAACTGCTCCGCGATCAGCCGCACGCCTTCAACCAGCGCTGGCTCCGCCTTGGATTCGTCCATGCTCTGCAGAGTCCGCCGGAAGTTGTCGATGACGGGCAGCAGCGCCCGAGCCAGGCCCGACGCCGCGTACTTGAGCGTATCGGCGTGCTGCTGGTGCAGCCGTTTGGCGATGTTCGCGCACTCCGCCTGGGCCCGAAGCGCCTTGTCCTTGTACTCCTCCAATTGAGCGCGCAACGACTCGACCGGCTCGTTCGACGTCGCCTCGCCGCCGTCGCCGGACGCAGCAGCAGATAGGCCGTTTTCCTCGCCGGTTACGCTGGCGTTGCCGTCGGGCGCATACTTGGCGATCTCTTCCTCCGAAGGCATCGCGATCTTCTTGTCCTTCTCGCTGCTCATCGCTTCGTTCGTCGGTCCTTCGATTCAACGCGGCGCTCGCCGCGGTCCGCTACGAGCCGAGGTCGAAAAACTCCTTCAGCCGCTCAAGAAAGCCCCTGCTCTGCGGCAGGACTTGCGTGTCCTCCGTCTCCGCGAATTCCCGCAGCAGGCCTTCCTGCTTGGCGTTCAGCTTCCGCGGAATCTCGATCAGAATCCGGATGATCTGGTCGCCCCTGCGTCGCGTGCGGATGTCCGGCATTCCCATGCCGCTCAGCCGCAGCAGCTCGCCGTGCTGCGTGCCCGCCGGGATCGTCACCTCCGACTTGCCGGTCAACGTCGGCGCCTCCAGCTTTGCGCCCAACGCCGCCTGCGTGAAGCTGATCGGTACCTCGCACAGCAGGTCGTTTCCGTGACGCTGCAGGAACGGATGCGGCTCGATGCGCACATAGCAATGCAGATCCCCTCGCATCGAGCCGTCCTCGCCCGGCTCGCCTTCGCCGCGCAGCCGCACCGCCTGGCCTTCGTGGATGCCCGCGGGGATCTTGATCGTCACGACGCGGCGCTTCGGGGCACGACCCGTCCCGGAGCATTGCTTGCAGGCCTTCGTGAAGCGATGGCCTTGACCGTGGCATGACGGGCACGCCGTGACCACGCGCGTCGAGAAGAAGCCCATGCCGGTCGTTCGTTCAACCTGTCCGTACCCGCCGCACGTCTGGCAGGTCTGGGTCTTGCTGCCCGGCTCGGCCCCTTTGCCCGCGCAATGGTCGCAGAAGTCGTTCCGCGTGAACTCAAGCGCCCGCTCCGTGTCCTTCGCCGCCTCGGCGAGCGACAGCGTGACCTGCGCCTGCAAGTCCGCCCCGCGCGAGGCACGCCGAGACGCCCCGAACGGCATGCCGAACATGTCGCCGAAGATGTCGCCGAAGATGCTGAAGATGTCGTCCGGGCGCATGC
>CAZERK010000671.1:0-1985 GCA_964514515.1 uncultured Planctomycetaceae bacterium | reverse complement strand
GACTCGATGTCCAGTTCTTCGTTGACCTCTTGATTCCATAGCGCCGCGTCCGATCGAGCTCTGCGCGGTGGCTGGTCCGACCGCACCGGGGCCGCGATGATTCAACCAGCGTCGCCGGGCGCGAAGGCAAAGCCCAAGCCCCGGGGCGGGGCTGTTGCGCCTTTGCCCTCCGAGTCATCAACACACATCGCGAAACGGCGATGATGCGGGGGACTCGATGGCCTTGACCATTTCCCGGGATCATCGCGCGCTTCCTTGACAGTCACCGCAAGCGTTTCCATAATCTGCCGGGAGTGACCCGCCGATGGCAGCCGAATACCTCCCCATCGATCCTGGCCGGCCGGATGTCGCTGCAATCGAACGAGCGGCGAGAGCGTTGGCCGACGGAGCGATCGTTGCCTTCCCCACGGAAACCGTCTACGCTCTGGGCACGAGCGCCTCGCAGGAGCGGAGCGTCCAACGGCTGCGCGACATCAAGGGACGAACAGGGCGGCAGCCCTTCACCGTGCACATCGGACGCCGGGCGGACTACGAGAAGTTCATCCTGGAACCGCCGCCGGTCGCCCGAAGGCTCGTCAAGAAGGGCTGGCCGGGACCGTTGACGATCGTGTTTCCGGTTGGGGAACCTCGCGGCGTGCCGGTTTACGGCGATCTGAGCCCCGCCGGCGTTGCGGCCGTCTATTCGCACAACAGCGTCGGCATCCGCTTTCCCGACCATGCCGTGGCCGAGCAACTGCTGGTCGCCGCTGCCGCGCCGATCATCGCCTCCAGCGCCAACGTGACTGGCGCGGCGCCGCCGACCGACGCCGCGATCGTGCGCGAGCAGTTGGGCGACGCGGCCGACCTGATTGTCGACGCCGGGCCGACTCGATACGGAAAGAGCTCAACCATCGTGCTGCTAAACCGTCATGGCTACGAGATCGTGCGGACCGGCGTGCTGGACGAGCGCATGGTGCAGCGCCTGGCGACGCTGAACGTCCTTTTCGTCTGTACCGGCAATACCTGCCGCTCTCCTATGGCGGAGGGCTTTTTTCGACGGATGCTGGCGGAGCGATTGGGCTGCTCCGAGGAGGACTTGGCCCGACAGCACATTGTCGTCGGTTCGGCGGGTACGCTGGGCGTCGGCGCCGGCCCGGCGTCACGGGAAGCCGTGGAGGTTTGCCGCCGCGAGGGGGTCGATATCCGCTCGCACCGGTCGCGCGGGCTGACCGTGGACCTGATTCGTCCCGCCGACTACATTTTCACGATGGCCAGGCACCACGTCGAGATGGTGCGGTCGCTCTCGCCGACGGATGCGGACCGAGCCGTTCCTCTGTCTCCCCAGGAAGACATCGAGGATCCCATCGGCGGAACGGTGGAAGACTACCAGCGCGTGGCGAACAAGATCGAAGCTGCGTTGGCGAATCGCGTGGATGAGGTTCTTCTATGAAGATTGCTGTGGGCGCCGATCATCGGGGCTATCGTGCGAAGACGGTCGTCAAGGCTCTGCTGCAAGAACTGGGCATGGACGTGGTGGACTTCGGAACGGATTCCGTCAAGCCCATGGACTACCCAGACCCGGCCTACGCAGCGGCCAGCGCCGTGCAGAAACGAGCCTGCGAACTCGGCATTCTGTTCTGCGGTACGGGCATCGGGATGTCCATTACTGCCAACAAGGTGAACGGCATCCGGGCGGCCGTTTGTCACGACGAACTGACGGCCGAGATGGCACGACGGCACAACGACGCCAACATCCTCTGCCTGCCCGCGGATTTGGTCGGCGAAGCGTTGATGCGGCGCATTGTCGAGGTGTATTTGAAGACCTCGTTCGAAGGCGGCCGACACGTCTCGCGCATCAAGAAGATCGCCGACATCGAGCAGGCTCAGTGCGGCGGACCCTCGACCCAGTAGGGCGACCCGCACAGCCGAAGCTCCACGGGGGGGCGCCCTCTCTGAGTTGTTACTTCTGCTTGTCGTCGGCCTGTTGCCCAGCGCCGCCGCAGCTC
>CAZERK010000670.1:0-1992 GCA_964514515.1 uncultured Planctomycetaceae bacterium | reverse complement strand
CTCGAACAAACGGAGGTCGTCATCATGCAGACCCATCCCGAGACCGCGGACACGCCGACCGCCGAACCGCCAGAGGCGCTCTACGGCGTCTCGCCGGCCCCGCGCGCCACGAGCGAGGACTTACTCGCCCAGGTGCTCGAAGAAATGCGGGTGATGCGACGCGAGCGGCAATACGGCGACTTCTCGATCGGCAAGCTGGCCGGGGCGATCTTCCAGGCCTTCGCGCTGTGCGCCGTCATCTGGGGGCTCTATGCCTGGCTGAACGCGGGCAGCGGGCCGGACCCCGAGGCCGCCACCGCCGCGACGATCCGCCTGCTCTGCGCGATTGTCTTTCAGCTCATCGCGCTGACCTGCTTCACGGCCGCCAGGCGATGAGGCCGGGGGGCAGCGGTTCCACCGGAAGCTGACGGAGCCGCAAGAGGGCCGTCACGCAAGTCAGCCCGCCACTTCGCAGGACGACTCGATCGTTCTTTCATCTGAAGGTAGCGTCGCCCCTCCGTGGGCGACGCAGCTTCGTCAACGATGCCCTGGTCCCTCATGCGTCGGCGGTCCCGGCGCGGGAGCGCCGCGAGCGAGCAAGAAGCGCTCTGGCGGCGGCGCAGCACGGGGCGGACACGATCGACAGCCGTGCAACATGAAACAAGCCCGCGGATCGCGTGGACCCGCGGGCTTGTTATGTTTTGGCAGCAAACCGATTCCGCCGCATCGCGGCGTCGGCATCGGCGGCTTGTGCGCCGCTATGGGTTCAACAGGACTTCGACGAAGCCGTCGACGTCGTGGGTCGTGACGAAACCGTCTTCGTCCACGTCGGCCGCGCAGAATTCCTCCATCGTCACGGCTTGATCGTAGGGACTGAACAGAACGGCCAAGAACGCCTGGATGTCCAGCCCGTCCACCGTCTCGTCCAGATTGACATCGCCCAGCAGCGTGCCTTCGCACGTGAAGCCGACGATCGCCCAAATCTCCACGTCATCGATGTTCCAACCGGGGTACGTCACGCCTCCATCGGTCGGTCCCATGCCCCAACGGAGGTAGACCGTCTGCTGGTTGTCGGCGACGGCGTGGATGTCGAAGATCATCTGCGTCCAGGCCGTATCGGCGATCACGCTGCCGGTGTGGACCCAGACGGGCGTCCAGTTGACACCGTCGTTGGAGACTTGCACGTCCGCGTGATCAAACTGGGCGCCTTCAACGCCGAGCCATCTCCAGAAGCGCAGTTCGACGTCGGACATGTGCCGGCAATCGATTTGGGCCGTCAGGTAGTACGGCGGCATGTTATTCGAGTAGTCGCCGTACAGGTTGTATCCGTACACGCGACTGCCCGTATGCCCGGCCTGCGGATCACGATTGTGCGTGCCGCCGCCGATCGGCTGCCCGTACGCCCAGGCGCCTTCGGTCGTCCATCCCGGATCCGTATCCATGTTGAACGTGTAGGCTGCCTGCGGAACGCCTTGGCCCACCGTGACGGACACCGTGGCCAGGTTCGATCCAGCGGTGGCGTCCCAGGCGCTGAACTGGAACGAGGCCGTGATGATCTGCCCGTACGGCGGCAGGAAGCGGACGACGTGGCCGCCGACCAGCGTATACGGCGCCGACCAAATGATGCCCGCATTCGGGTCCTCGAGCAGGCCCGTGCCGGAGACTGGCAGCGTCTCGATCACGAAGCTCAGCGGGTCGCCGTTCGGATCCGTCGCCTGAAGCGAGATGTCGATCGGCGTGCTGGGCGTCGTAACGACGTTCTGGCCGTAGGCCACCGGGTCAAACAACGGCCCGCCGACGGTGACAGTCGCCGTCGCGACGTTTGAGCCGGCCGACGCATCTCGCGCCGAGAATCCGAACGAATCAACGAGGTGCTGTCCGGCAGGCGGCTGATAGGTCACGACGTTTCCGCCGGCCGCCAACGTATAGGGCACGCTGGAGATCGGCCCGCCGTTCGGATCACTCAGGCTGCCTTGCGCTGGCAGGCTCTCGATGATGAACGTCAACGGATCG
>CAZERK010000669.1:0-1993 GCA_964514515.1 uncultured Planctomycetaceae bacterium | reverse complement strand
CGGGCGCCGGCAAGAAGGGCGTCAAGGAACTGAGATAGGGGCGGTAGGGCATCGACGCAGCGGCATTGGGGTGCGTCTTCTGCGGACGGACAGGAGTTGATTGAGCGGTGGCAAAATCAGGCAAACAAAAATCGCGTCGGAGCATCGCCCGGGCCACGGTGTACGTGAAGGCGACGTTCAACAACACGCTGATCACGATCACGGATCCGTCGGGCGAGACGCTGTGCTGGCAGTCTGCCGGGACGGTGGGCTTCAAAGGGACGCGCAAGAGCACGCCGTTTGCCGCGCAGCGGGCGGGCGAGACGGCGGCGGCGGCCGCGCGCCGGAAGTTCGGCGTGGTCGAGGCAGAGGTGAAAATCAAGGGTCCAGGCAGCGGACGGGAATCAGCGATCGCTGGCCTGCAGTCTGGCGGTTTGCGAATCGTGTCGATTGAGGACGTGACCCCATTGCCGCACAACGGGTGCCGGCCGCCGCGGAAGCGCCGCGTCTAGCCGGGAGTCTGAGGACTGTTATGGGAAGAGATCTGAGACCATCCTGCCGCAAGTGCCGCCGAGAGGGCGTCAAGCTGATGCTCAAGGGGACGCGGTGCGAAGGGGCGAAATGCCCCATGGAGAAGCCGTCGCGCAACGTGCCGCCGGGCGGTTCGCGCGCGTATCGTCGAGGGCAAGGCAGCGAGTACGGCAAGCGCCTTCGCGAGACGCAGAAAGTCAAGCGGTTCTACGGCTTGTTCGACAAGCAGTTCCTGCGTTACGTGATGCGCGCCCAGCGATCGAAGGGCAACACGGGGCAGGCCTTGTTCGGCCTGCTCGAGCGCCGCTTAGACAATGTGGTCTACAAGCTCGGCTGGGCACCTTCTCGGAAGGCTGCGCGGATCATGATCGCCCATGCGCATTTCGCGGTCAACGGCCGACGCGTCAACAAGTCGGGCTACCTAGTCGAGGTGGGTGATTCCATCACGGTCAGGAACAAGGAAAGCAGCCAGAAGCTCGTGCGCTTGCATGTAGACGCGGATCCGAATCGGACCCTTCAGCCGTGGTTGCGAGCGGACCCAGCCAAGCTGGCGGGGTCGATCGAGGGCTTGCCTTCGCGTGATGACGTGCAGATTCCGGTAGAAGAGAACCTGGTCATCGAGTTCTACAGTCGGTGATGCCGTCGGCTTTGTGCGGGTGGAAGTCAGCATGCGTCCGAGCAGACCGCTGGGTGCGGCGGTCGTGGAACCAGGGCCATACGCGAATCGGGGCAGCGTGCCTGGGAGGATGATCAAATGCGAATCCGGTGGCGAGGACTGGAACTGCCGACTCGCGTTGTGCGGGACGAACAGGTCAGCAAGACGACGTACGGGCGGTTCACGGTTGAGCCGTTCGAGAAGGGCTTCGGGACGACCATCGGCAACAGTCTGCGCCGAATCTTGCTGTCAAGCCTGGAAGGGGCGGCCGTCACGCACGTGGAGATCAAGGGAGCGGAGCACGAGTTTACGTCGCTGCCTGGCGTTATGGAAGATGTAACGGGGATCATCCTGAACATCAAATCGCTGGTCGTGCAACTGTCCACGGACGCGCCCAAGAAGATGCGCGTGTGCGTCCGGGGAACGAAGGGACAGACGATCGAGGTCCGTGCCAAGGACATCGAGACCGACCCGGCGATCGAGATCATCAACAAGGATCTTCTCCTGGCGACGCTTACTGATGACGTCGAGTTCGACGTGATGATGACCGTCGCGCGCGGGCGCAGCTACGCCACGGCGGAGGAGAACAAGCCGGAGGGAGACCAGGTCATCGGCTTGATCTCCATCGATTCGATGTACTCGCCCGTGACGCGGGTCCGCTATCGGGTGGAGGACACGCGCGTTGGCCAACGGACCAACTACGACCGGTTAATCATCGAGATTTGGACCAACGGCACCGTGTTGCCGGAGATGGCGCTTGTCGAGGCCGCCAAGATCCTCCGGAAGCACGTAAACTCGTGCGATCAGTATTTCGAACTGAGGCGCGGG
>CAZERK010000668.1:0-2001 GCA_964514515.1 uncultured Planctomycetaceae bacterium | reverse complement strand
TCCTGAGGGCGACGCAGGTTTGCCAGCGACCCTCAATTTCTCATACGCCGTCCGTCCCGGCGCGCCGGGAACGCTACGGTCGGGCACAAATCGGTCTGGCGTCCGACAGGGCTGGGACAGGCATCTCGGAGCCGTCGGCGGCGGCCACCCCAGCCGTTTCCGGCTCGGAGCAAAGCCCTTCCTTCCGCGGACTGCCAGGAAACACTTGACACTCTCTATGTTAGTGGTTACAAACTTGCGCCGCTGGAGGGCGGCCGGAGTCGAAGCGCGGATGGTCGAGGGTCGCCGCTGATGGCTCGGCAGCCGCCCGAGGGCCAAGACCCGGGTTCTCGGATTGCGGTCAGTCGGCGGTTCCAGGCAGGAATCGGTTTCAGGGATGGCGCAGGCCATGAAGATCAGGCTCGGTTTGGATGTTGGGGCCACCGGCGCGAAGGCCGCGTTGGTGCTCCCGACGGCAGAAGCGCGGCGACTTGTCGAAGCTCGATCTCGGGCCGGCGGTCCTGACGCACTACGGATGCTCCAGGCAGGCGACGGCGCGCAGGAGGCGGTGCTGGTTCTGGCCTATCGCCGGACGCGAGGCCGTCCGCTGGAAGCCGTTCGGGAGCTGCTGACGGCCGTCCAGCGCGAACTGGGCGGTAAGCCGATATCCAGCTTCACGTTGACGGGTTCCGGCAGCCGGCTTGTCGCGGACGTGCTCGGCGTCGGGCGGTGCAACGAGTTTCAGGCGGCGGCGCGGGCGATCGGCCTGTTGCACCCGAACGTGCGGTCCGTGTTCGAGTTGGGGGGCGAGACCAGCAAGTATCTCCGCCTGGAGCCCGACGCCGGCAGCGGGCGACTGGGCATCGTTGACTACGGCACGAACGGAGACTGTGCAGCCGGCACGGGCGCCTTCCTGGATCAGCAGGCGGCGCGGCTCAAGTACCGGGTGGAGGAGATCGGCCAGATCGCCGAGCAGGCGGAGCGGGCGGCCCAAATCGCCGGCCGGTGCAGCGTCTTCGCCAAGAGCGACATGATCCACGCTCAACAGAAGGGCTACACGCCGCCGGAGGTCCTGCGCGGCCTGTGCGCGGCCGTCGCGGCGAATTTCAAGGCGGCCGTCGTCAAGGGACGCACGCCGAAGCCGCCCATCGCCGTCATCGGAGGCGTCGCCGCGAACCGTGCGGTGATTCGAGGTTTGGCGGAGGCGTTCGGCCTAGCCGACGGACAGTTGCTCGTGCCGCCGGGAGCGGATGCGATGGCCGCCGTCGGGGCCGCGATGCTGGGGGCGGAGGCGGCGGCATCGTCTTGCCCGAGTCTCGCCGACTGCCTCGCGCGACTGGAGACGGCTTCGGAGGGCGGCGCCTATGCGTTTCCGACTTCGCCACCGCTCACGATGGAGCGCGTGACGCTTCTGTGTGACCGTGCCAGGGCGCGAGACTTTGGCGGCAGCGGCAGCAAAGCGGACGCGCCGGCGAAAGCTGACGGGGGCACGGCAGCCCCATCGCCGTCTTGTGTGGCCGAGTCAACAAGGACTGACGCTCGAATCGCAGCGACATGCGTCCACGGTCCCGTGCAAGCGGCGGGCCTCCGCGCGGCGGCGGTTGGTAAGGAAGTCGCCCGCGATTTCGATCGCCATGACCTCGCGGGAGGCGTTCGTAACCCCGGCGGCAACGGCGATACCGTGGACGCCTATCTCGGGCTCGACATCGGTTCGGTGGGAACGAAGCTTGTCGTAATCGACCGCGACGGCCGCGTCATCCATGACATCTTCACGCGAACGGAAGGCCGGCCCGTCGAGGTCGTCGGGCGATGCCTGCGGGAGCTGCGCGAGGCCGTCGGCGCGAAGATACGCATCTGCGGCGTCGGCTCGACGGGCAGCGGGAGAGAGCTGATCGGCGAGTTGGTCGGGGCCGACAGCATCAACGACGAGATCACGGCTCACAAGACGGGGGCGACGTTCGTCGCGGATCGGCTGCGGGGCGGAAAGCGCCCGGACACGATCTTCGAAGTCGGGGGGCAGGA
>CAZERK010000667.1:745-2004 GCA_964514515.1 uncultured Planctomycetaceae bacterium | reverse complement strand
CTTCGCCCCAGATGGCGAGGCCGCTACACTTCTTGCCCACCGCCGAGTCATCGAAAGCGAAGCCCTCTTCCACGTCGGTGAACTCGAAGCCGGTGAATTTCTTGATCTTCTGAATGCCGTTTTTCGCCGGGTAGACGATCAGGACCGTTGCGTTCTTGATGTCGAGCAGCGAGGCGTATTCGGCGCCGTTGATCTTGACCACCTTGAGTTGCGTGGTCTTGCTGCGCGGCGCATTCGTCGGCTCCTCGATCACGGACTGGTTGAGTTCCTTGACCTCGAAGTCCAGTTCGAACTTCCGCTTGCCGCGCCCCATCGCGTGCGCCTTCACGAAGCCCGCGCCGTAGATCGGCTCCTTGTCCTGGGATTCCTTGTACGAGCAGTTCTGCAGGGCCATGATCTTGATGCCCTCGACGAGCAGCGAAATCTCTTCCCCCGCGTAACCGCTGATGTATTCCTCGTTGGCCATGTGGCGCCTCCCTTATTTCAGGAACACCTTGGTGTAGATTTTCTCCATCGCCCGCAGGGGCTGGATGCCCAGGTTGACGTACACGTCGCCGAGCAGCCGGTCGTTGTCGCTGCTGATCGCCTCGATCTCGTAATCGTCGATCTGGCCGTGGTCCTCCATGACGTCCAGCGGACGGGACATGAAGGACTCCAGCAGCCGCAGGCCGTTTCCTTCCTCGTCGTTCTCTTCGCCGACCAGGGGCTGCGCCGCCTCGCGGGCTGCCTTGCCGCTGTAATAGACCGCTCGCAGGTCGTTGACGCGGGAGTAGTCCGATGCTGGCGGTGCCGCCGTGAGCGAATGGGCGAGGATGTAGCCGCGACCGGGCTTGAGCCGCACGCAGTTCACGCGGGCCTGGATCAGCTGCTGCACATGCCCCGGCGAGAACTCCGGAACGAGAGCGAGCACATTGGGGACCTGCTTATTGATCAGCGACTGCTGCACCTCGAGCGAGGCCATGACGCCCGCGCATGCGGAAGTGAGCGATCCCGCCGTGTAGCGCACGCCGTCGCTGCCCAGGAAGTCCGCACCGCCCGCGAAGACGACGCCGTTCTTGTTGGCGACCGTGGCCATGCGGGAAACGATTGCATCGACGTAGGTCTGAAGGTCGCCCACGTATCCGGTGGAGCCGATCTCGTTGTTGGAGGTGAACGTCGGGCATTCCAGGACCGCGAACCGCTCGGACAAGAAGACGTCGAGCATGCGGTCGCAATGGACGAGGATCGAGTTCCAGATGTCCGCGCCGGTCGCGCCGCCC
>CAZERK010000667.1:0-735 GCA_964514515.1 uncultured Planctomycetaceae bacterium | reverse complement strand
TCCGCGCCTCGGAGAGTTCCAGGGCATGGAGGTAATCGCCGTTCGTCGGGTTGAGGCCATCCGAGCCGCCGCCGAGCGTCTGCGGATCGTCGATGGTGTCCAGTTCACCCTCGGCCACGAACGTCGCATCGACGAGGTTCTGGCCGCTGTCGATAAGTCCGACGAGCGCCTGATTGGTCTGCGCCCGAAAGACGAACTGTTGCGGATCGTCCTCGTTGCCGTCCCAAAGCGTCACCACCATGTTGAAAAAGAAGTTTTCGATGGTGAAACTGAGGTCCTGGATCGGATGGGGCAAATTGAAGGTTTGCGTGATGCTCTGGTCCGTCGGCGCATTCGGGAACGACGGGAAACGGACGATCCGCCACGCGCTGTCCCCGTCGCGCAGGCACATCTGAAAGTCGCCGGTCAGGATGTTGAACGTCAGGCCGGTCGCCTGATTCAAGTTCGTGATGCCCGCGATGTTAATGGTGCGCGAGATGGAGAGCGGCCCGCCGCCCGGCCCGAAGGGGCCGATCTTGTAAATCTTCTGCGCGGTGGGATCGAGCAGGAACAGGCCGTCTGGTTGCGACGGCTGCCCGCCCTGCATCAGGAAGCTGATGCTGCCGCCGGACACGGCGGGGTTCACAAGACCGATGGTCGCGTAATCCACCGTCTGGGACGCCTCGGTCGGCTGCGCCGTGATCTGCTCGAACGTGTACAGCTTCGTCGGCGTCGAGACCATGATCATCGAGCCGT